>JBGPYI010000186.1:0-4640 GCA_041493175.1 Gaiellaceae bacterium
CCACTCGGGATCTGACGGATCTTGAACGTCTCGCCGTCGACGACGATCGTGTGCCCCGCGTTCGGGCCGCCTTGATAGCGGCAGACGAGATCGGAGTCGAGGGCGAGCAGGTCGACGATCTTTCCCTTGCCTTCGTCTCCCCACTGCGCGCCGACGATGACGGTTGCAGGCACGGTCTCGGAGAGTAACCGGGACTTCGGCGGGCGCGCAGTGGGGTTGAGTGGACGCGCGAGCGAAGCTCGCACGTCCTCCTATGCGGCGCCGACGAGTCGGCGCCTGGGAGCCCCCACGATCACGGTCGCGGGCACGCGGACGAGTGTGACAGAGCCTGCCTACGGCATCGCTTGCGATGCCGTTCAGGAGGGCCGCAGGATTGGCCTGTGGCCCGTTCTCGTGCCGCCGAAGGCGGCTAGGCTCCGGCGCCAGTGTCGACTCTCGTAGCCCTTCTTCTACTGGCGGCCGCGTTCATGCTCACCGTGGCATCGAGTGTCGTGCTCGCGCGGGAGCTCGACCGAATCGGCGAGCGGCTCGGCTTCTCGGAAGCGCTGCTGGGGATGGTGACGGCGCTCGGAGCCGACGCACCGGAGATCGCCTCGGCCGTCGCGGCGGTTGTTGCGGGACACGAAGACACCGGCGTCGGCGTGGTGGTGGGGTCGAATGTCTTCAACCTTGCCGCTCTGCTCGGAGTGTCTGCCCTGATCGCGGGACGCGTGCGCATTCACCGTCACGGTTTGCTGCTGAACGGAGGGGTGGCGGTCGTCGTTGCGATCATCGGCGCGTTCGTCGCGATGGACCGCCTGCCCGGGAGCGTCGGGCTCATCCTCGTAGTGGTCGTACTGGCGCCCTACGTCGTGCTCTCGGCGCTCCACGAACGTGCACGCTCACGGCTGCCCGCGCCGCTGCGCGAAGCCGTGGCCGAGGAGCAGCGGGATGCACGCCGCGACGAGTTCAGCCGCCCCGCGACGAAGCTCGACGCCCTTGCCGTCATACCGGCCCTCGCCGCGGTCGTCGGCGGCGCCTACGGGATGGTCGCGGCGGCGCAATCGCTCGGAGATCGCTTTGACGTCTCGGACCTCGTGCTCGGAGCACTCGTCCTCGCGGCGCTGACGAGCATCCCGAATCTCATCGCTGCGGTCCGCCTTGCCCGCCACGGTCGCGGCGCCGCCTGCGTGAGCGAGGCGCTCAACTCGAACAATGCGAACATCCTCGCCGGGCTCTGCGTGCCCGCACTCATCCTCGGCTTCGGCTCGGCTTCCGGGCTCGAGACCTTTGCAGCCCTCTGGATGGTTGGCATGACGGTTGTCGCTGTCGCGCTCGCTTTTGGCGGCGGGCTCACACGACGCGAAGGCGGCGCGATCGTCGCGCTGTACGTTGCGTTCGCCGTAGTCGTCGCTACAGCTGGATAGCTAGCGGCCGTCGCGCTCGACGCGGATCTCGTGGCCGCGCGGGCACGTGATCGTCCCGCGGGCATGCTCGAGCGAGAGCGTCCCCTGGACGGACGGGAAGCCTTGGCCTGACTCGGCGCAGCGCCCGCACACGACGGTGAAGCCCGTCGCCAGCGGGGAGATCCACACGACCTGCTCGCCGATGACCGCCCAGGACGCCATCAGGCAGCGAGGTCCGCGAACTTCGCATAGCGCTTGAGGAACGACAGCTTCTCGATGCCTGTCGGGCCGTTGCGGTGCTTCGACAGGATGATCTCCGCGAGTCCTTGCTGGTCGCTTTCTTCGTTGTAGTACTCGTCGCGGTAGACGAACATGACGAGGTCGGCGTCCTGCTCGATCGAGCCGGACTCGCGCAGATCGGACAGGATCGGCCGCTTGTCGTGTCGCTGTTCCACCGCGCGGGACAACTGGGACATCGCGAGGATCGGCACGTCGAGGTCGCGTGCGAGCACCTTGAGGTTGCGCGAGATCTGCGAGACCTCCTGGACGCGGTTCTCCGCAGTCGTCCCTGAGGTCATCAACTGCAGGTAGTCGACGATGATGAGCCCGAGGTTTGGCTCGCGGGTCTTGAGCCGCCGCGCCTTGGAGCGGATCTCCATCATCGTGATCGAGCCCGTGTCGTCGACGTAGATCGGCGCTTTCATCAGCTTGTCGCCGGCCGCGACGAGGCGGGGCCAATCGTCCTGCCCGAGCTTGCCCGTGCGCAGCCGCTGCGACTCCACCTTGGCCTCGCTGCACAGAAGCCGTTGCGTCACCTCCGACTTCGACATCTCGAGCGTGAACAGTGCGACCGGGATGTCGTGCCGGAGCGCGAGGTTCGCCGCCATGCAGAGGCCTAGCGCCGACTTCCCCATGCTGGGACGAGCGGCGATGATGATGAGGTTCCCGGGCTGGAACCCGGAGGTCAGCCGATCGAGATCGCGGAAGCCGGAGGGGACCCCGGTGACATCGGCGCCGGCTTCGTACAGGGCGGTGATGCGTTCGAAGCTCTCCTTCAGCAGTTCCTCGATGTGGCTGAACTCCGTGGAGACGCGGCTCTGCGAAAGCTCGAAGACGACCTGCTCGGCGCGGTCGACGAGGATCTGCGTCTCGCCTGGGCGTTCCCAGCCGAGCTGGGCGATCTGCTGTCCTGCGGCGATGAGCCCGCGCAGCGTCGCCATCTCACGGACGATGCGCGCGTAGTGCGCTGCGTTTGCGGTCGCCGGCACGAGCGCCGCCAGCTCGTGCATCCGGACCCGGCCGCCGACGGCCTCAAGCTCCCCGCGCTCTTCGAGTTCGTCGACCAGCGTGATCGCGTCGACCGGCTCGCCCTTCGCATAGAGCGCAAGGCCTGCGCGGTAGATCTTCGCGTGGCTCTCCCGGTAGAAGTCGGAGGCATCGAGGACTTCGCTCACCGCCCCGATCGCGCCCGGGGAGAGCAGCATCGCCCCGAGGACGGATTCCTCGGCCTCGAGGTTCTGTGGCGGCGCGATCGGAGCGGCTTCAGCGAGCTGGGCGACAGGTGTCACTCGGTCGGAGTGAACCATCCCGGTGCGCGTGTTTCCATCTGTGGGAAGGTGAGTTCTCGACATGTCCTTTTCGCCCCGTTTGCAGCGGAAAGGAACACATGTTCCCATACGGTTCGGACGGAGACTGTTGATGGTTCGACCGCTACGAGCGGGAACTTCGTCCGCAAGTCCACAGGCGGTGGAAAGGCCTGTGAATGGTTGTACCCAGGCTATCCACAGAAATGCGTGGGTACGGCTCCAAAAGCGGGGAAAGATTGTGGACATGCCCGGCGCGCGGGCGTGCCTGACGCCGATCTCGTCGACTACTGAATGTTGGGGCGGCTAGCGCTGTTCTTCGGACGTGCCGGCGTCGACGGCGCGGTCGAGCTCGTCTTCGGCTAGCCCGCCCTCGACGTCCGTGCGTGAGGGCTGCAGCTCGCCGGCCGCGACCAGCTGAGCGTCCTGCGCGGCAGCCACGGCATCGAGCTCGTCGAGGTCCAGTTCGTGCTTCTCCTGCTCCTCCGGCGGGGCCTGCGCGGCCTGCTCTGCCGCTGCCAGCGCCTCGAGCTCTTCCTCCGGTGGCAGCTCGCCTCCCTCGGGGACGACGAGGGTGCGCACCTCGACGGTCACGTCCTGGAACAGCTCGATCGGCACCTGGAACCGCCCGATCCGCTTGATCGCGTCGCCGCCGATCTTGCGACGGTCGACGCGGACCTTGTGCTTCTCCCACAGCTCGTCCGCGATGTCCGTCGGCGTGACCGATCCGAACAGCGAGCCGGTCGGCCCGGCCTTCACGTCGAATCTGAGCTCGACCTGCACGAGCCGTTCCGCGACCGACTGCGCGTCCTCGAATGTCTTCGCCTCGTTCTTGGCGCGTCGCTCTTCGACCTTGCGTACCTCCGCGACGCGTGCCGGTGTCGCTGCATCGGCAAGACCCCGCGGGAAGAGGAAGTTGCGCGCGTAGCCGCGCGCGACGTTGACGACCTCGCCGCGGAGACCGACCTTGTCGACGTCAGAACGGAGGATGACCTCCACTAACGGCCTTCCCGGCCTTCCGAAACGTAGGGCAGGAGCGCCATCTCACGTGCGCGCTTAACGGCTACGGCCACCTGCCGCTGGTGCCGCCGGCACGCGCCGCTGATGCGCCGCGAGCGGATCTTGCCCCGTTCCGAGATGTACCGGCGCAACTGGTTCACGTTCTTGTAGTCGATCTCGTCGACCTTGTCCTTGCAGAAGAAGCACGACTTCCGCCGGATCGGACCGGAGGACTGGCCCGGACGCTTGCGGCCCGGCTGCCGGTCTCTGTCTTTTTTTTCCCCTCCTCCGCGCGGCGGCATCAGAACGGAATGTCGTCGTCGGCGGAGGCGGCGAAGTCCTCGTTGCCGGCAGTTGCAGCGGCCGGGACGAACTGGCGCTCGCCGTCACCACCACCGCCGCCGGCGCCGCCCTCGCGGCTGCCGAGGAACTGCACCGTGTCGGCGATGATCTCCACCGCCTGGCGCTTGCTGCCGTCCTGCGCCTCCCACTCGCGCCAGTCGAGCCGTCCGTCGACGCCGACCGGCCGGCCCTTCGAGAGGTATTGCGAGCAGCTCTCGCCCTGGTTGCCCCAGACGGTGACGTCGAAGTAGTTGGGCTTGTCGCCCCAGTTGCCTTGCGCATCCTTCTGGCGCGTGTTCACGGCGATCCGCAGCTTGCAGACGGCGGTGCC
>JBGPYI010000043.1:0-11192 GCA_041493175.1 Gaiellaceae bacterium
CGCCGGCGAGAACGACAAGCCCCTGCACGTCCAGGGCTATCTGAGAGACATCACGCCGCTCAAGGATGCCGAAGCGAAGCAGCAGGCGGCTCTCGAGAGGGAACAGGCCGCAAACGAGAAGCTTCGAGAGCTAGGCGCTATGAAGGACGACTTCGTCGCGCTCGTGTCACACGAGCTGCGCACGCCGCTGACGTCGATTCGCGGCTACCTGGAGCTCGTGCTCGAGGGTGATCCGGCCGGCTTGAACAAGGAGAACGGGGAATTCCTCAACATCGTCGACCGCAATGCAGCGCGTCTCGAACGGCTCGTCGACGACCTTCTCTTCATGGCTCGCCTCGGATCCGGAAAGCTCGAGCTCTCCCTCCAGGACACCGACCTCGCAGCTTTGGCACGCGAGTCCGTCGGCGCGGCCACACCTCGAGCTTCAGCGCAGGCCGTCGAGCTCGAGTGCGCACTCGAAGACGTACCGCCTGTCCGAGGAGACCCCGGACGGCTTGGACAGCTGTTGGACAACCTCATCTCGAACGCCGTGAAGTTCACGCCGGACGGTGGCCGCGTCGACGTGCGTGTCTTCCCGCAGAACGGCGACGTGGCAATCGAAGTCGCGGACACGGGGATCGGGATCTCCGCCAACGAGCAGACGCAGCTCTTCCAGAAATTCTTTCGCACCTCGGCTGCCGGCGAGCGCGCCATTCAGGGCACGGGCCTCGGGCTCTCGATCAGCAAGGCGATCGTCGAAGCACATGCCGGCCGGATCGAACTCGAGAGCGAAGAGAGCGTCGGAACCACGATCCGGGTCCTTCTTCCCGTCGCAGGACACGCGGAGCACGCGTGAGCGGGTCGGGTGGCACCAGAGGATCCCGCATGATCAGGCGGATTGCGCTGGCAAACGTTCTCGCCTTCACGCTTATCGCCGCAGTGCTCCACATCGAGCTTCCCCTGGCGCGAGAGCTCGTGGCGGCGTAAGCGCCGCGTAAGTTCAGGTTGACGCTGAGTCCCTGGACCGCCGGGCAAGAGAGGCGACTACTGCGAGCGTGAGTACGGCGGCGGCAACACCCGCAGCCTCTTGTCCGATTCCAATTCGTCTTCCCGACGTGACCAAGAGCAGCAGCCCTCCCACGATGGCCGTGGCCAAACCAGCCGATGCGACGAGGGCAAGCCGACGGACTACGACTTGCCCCTCACTGCGCCAGCTCCGGCGCTCGATCGACCAGAACGACAACTCGGCTGCGGCGAAGAACGCCGCCGCCACTAGCGGCCCACGCGGGTCGACCGTGCCCGTCCGCAGGGCAAGGAAGACGGCGTAAGCCGCGCCGACTCCCACAAAGCCCCAGGGCAAAAGCGTCGCCCAACGCCCCACGAGGGCGAGAGCCGTAATGAAAAGCCCGATGCCGCCGATCGCTGCCACGGCCGCAACCAGTCGGTCGCCGGCGACCACCGAGTACACGCCAATGGCGCCAAGAAGCGCCAGGGCCACCAACCCGGTGGCTACACGCGTGCGATTCTTGCGTGCCGACGAAATGCGTCCACCTCCTCCACGGCAACCGCGAGTGACGAGTCGTCGTTCCAGACTGCCACGGGAACACCCGCCCGCTCGAAACGACCGCGGACCGCGTCGCGGCGCAGCCGCCAAAGCCGGTACGCGATGTCCTGCATCTCCCCTCGCTTCGGAACGACGAACGCGAGGGGCGAAATCTCGATGACGACGAGGTCGAAGCCGCGAGCCCGCAGGTCGAGTAACGCGGTTACCGCCCGGTCGTCCAGCAATGGAGTGAGCGCGAGCACGAGCGCTTGTGGGGGAAGCGTGCGCCGCGGAACCACAACGAGATCCCGCCACGCGTAACTGAGGATGATCTGCGTGTCGAGCATCGCGTCGACGATCCGGTAGAGCTGGCGCGCCCCTGTGGACGGGAGCAGCCAGTTGAGCGTCCCGCCGAAGCTCACAAAGCCGACCCGGTCCCGCTGGCGGAGATACCGGGCTGCAAGACTTGCTGCCGCCCGCAGGGCGGGATCGAGCGTGCTTCGCTCACCACGGCGCGCTTCTGCGAACACGTCCAGGAAAATCACCACGTCGGCATTGCGTTCCGCATGCTGCTCGTTGACCCAGAGCTCACCGCGGCGAGCGGTCGCCCGCCAGTTCACATGCCGTACCCGGTCTCCCGCGACAAATTGACGGATGTCGGCGAACTCGATCCCCGCCCCCTTCTGACGCGCGACGTGGTTTCCCGAGAAAACCTGTGTCTCAGAGGGCCGCAGCAGGGTACGCACCGCCTGCTCGGTCGGGTAGACCTTCAGCGGTTGACGCCGGTCGACCACGGCCTCGTGGCGGAACATTCCGAAGTGATCGTGGGTACGGAGGTGAATCCGGCCGACACGAAACGCGCCCCACCGAGTAGACCGAAGGCGCAACGGAAGGAGGCGCCGCTCTCCCTCGACGAGACGCAGAGTGCTCGGATTGGTTCCTTCTTCGACCTCGAGGCCTCGTGGCAGCTCGAGGAACACGTCGACGCGCTCCGCCCCGTCACCCGGCCCGAACTGGATACGGACGTCGAGCAGCTCGCCCTCGAGGGCCCGTTCGCGGTCGAGCTCGACCTCTACCTCGATGCGTGGCGGGCGCACCTGTAGCGCGCTGACTGCCGCGACCAGTACAAAAGGCGCGGCGAGCAGGACGAGTTCCGGCAGACGCAGCACGAGCGCGGCCAGCAGGCCCAGCGCTGCCAGTCCGGAGTACGCGCCTAACTTAGGCGATGCGGAGCGCGTCATCCCAGGCGGGTGGGCAAATCCTCTGCGGCGGGCGCCGGAACGGTTTCGAGCGACTCGCGCACCACGTCTTCAGGGCGCACTCTCTGCACCCAAAGCTCCGGCTTCAGCATGAGACGGTGCGAGAGCGCAGGCACAGCGACGGCCTTCACGTCCTCCGGCGTCACGAAATCGCGACCATCGAGCGCAGCCTTGGCGCGAGCGAGCTTCAGGATCGCGAGCGAGCCGCGCGGGCTCGCGCCCACTTGCACGCGCTGGCTGGTTCGCGTCGAGGAAACGATGTCCACGATGTAAGAGCCGACCGGCTCGGACACGTGTACTTGCTCGATCGACTCTTGCATCTCCAGAAGTCCGTGCCGGTCTGTTACCGCATCGAGACTGACGTCATCCTCTCTGCGCTCGAGCCTTCGTTCCAGTAGCGCCCACTCGTCGTCTCGACTTGGGTACCCGACGCCGATCCGAAGAATGAATCGGTCGAGTTGTGCCTCCGGCAAAGGGTAGGTCCCTTCGTACTCAATCGGGTTCTGGGTCGCGATCACGAGGAACGGCCGCTCGAGCGGGTTTGTCCGCCCCTCGATCGTGACCTGCCGTTCCTGCATCGCTTCCAGCAGTGCCGCCTGCGTCTTCGGAGGCGCGCGGTTGATCTCGTCGCCGAGCAGCAGGTTCGTGAAGATCGGCCCAGGGCGAAACTCGAACTCTCCCGTTCGCTGGTTGAAGACCGACGAGCCGGTGATGTCCGAGGGCATGAGATCGGGAGTGAACTGAACACGCCCGAAGTCCATCGCGAAGGCCCGGGCAAACGACCTCGCGATCAGCGTCTTCGCAAGGCCCGGAAAGTCCTCGATGAGTACATGGCCGTCGGCAAGAAAGCCGAGCAGTACGAGCTCGAGCGCTTCACGCTTCCCGACGACTGCACGCTCGATCTCGTCGATGATCCGACCGCCGCGGGTCGCAATCTCTCCGACGGTCAACATCCGTCAGAGCCTTTCAAGCTCTTCGACGACGATACGTAGATCTGATGCAGAAGGGCCCGGTGCAAGCCGATCGCCGGGGGGAGGGCGTTCTGGGCGCACCAGCTCCCAAGCCTTGGCTCCGATCAGCTCTCGCGCGCGCTCGTGCTCCCTCTCGAGGTCGACACCGAACCGCAGCCAAAGGCGGTGGGCGGCGATCTCACGCAGGATAGGGCGCAGACGCACGTGCAGATGAAAAGTGCTCGCGACGGATTGCTTTACGTCGTGCACGAGGGTCAGCTCGCCTGAATCGGAGGGGCGACGTCGGCTCATCTCCGCAAGAGCTCGATCGAACTCTGATGGACCTGCGGACGGTCCGCCTTCGCGCGTCGTCCGCACGAGCGCCAACAGCAGAACGCCTCCGATGCCCAAGAGATAAACGTCGAGCAGAACAGCCCGCGCTCCTGAAACCGCGAGAGCCGTGAATCCAATCGCGGCGCTGAATGCGAAGCCGACCTTGAAGGCGCGGCGGACGATCCAGCTCATGCCGCCAGCTCCCGCCTCGCCTGCAGATCTTCCTTCACCGTGACAAGCGACTCGATCGCGTGCTCTTTCATGCTGGGATCAATCTCGTGAGAGCTGAACTTCGCGTACTCGAAGAGCTCCGTCAGCGATCGGACAGCGCTCTCGCGGATCTCCAGCATGTGTAACACCCGCGCAAGATATTCGTAAGGCACCTCCGCGCGGCCTCGCGCGAGGCCATGCGAGGCGAGCACCCGCTCCAAATTCGCGTACGCGGCGATGACGGCTCGACGGGCGTCTCGCTCGGCTCGGAGATCATCGATCGTGCTTCCGATTGTGCGGGCAAGCTCTGCCTCCACGCTTTCTGCGTCAGGAACCCCCGGCCCTGACCGACGGTTGCGTCTGACCACCACCCAGGCACCACCGAGCAGAACGAACGCGCCCAGTCCAAGGGCGAGCGGCCACTGGAAGTGCGCGCGCCGCGGAGGCAAAGACTTTGAGGCAAGCGAGTTGTGTCCTTGTGCTTGGCTTTGCAGCCCCTGCAGCACCTGACTCCGCTCGCGAAAGTGCCCGTGCGTCACTGCCCAGTAGCCAATCCCAGTGATCACGACCATCAACGCGAGGAAAGCGCAGTAGTTCCGCAGCCAGTGGGACCGCGGATCCTCCCACCGATGGCGTCGGCGGAACATCGCGACGAGCACGCCAACGATCGCGATTGCGTACGCGATCGTGAGAAGCGTCACCCAGCTGTCCTGAACGCTGTTGGGCACCGGACGCGCAGCCAACTGGGCAGGTCCCGTCGCGGGACCCCCACTGGCGGCGAGCGTGACGAGGGCCAGGAAACCGACGATCAGAAGCGTAAGAGCACCGGCCCTGACCGGCCCGCCAGGCGACTTGTCGCGCTGCCGTTCCACAGTGGAGGAAAGCCTACGGAAGCGGTCAGGCGCCCGTCTGAAATCCGTAAGTTCCAGCCGATCTAGGCATCTAGGGTCGGCTTGGCTTATCTAAGCCATCCCAGATCACGGGCGCGGCACTGAATGTTCGGTACGTCGAAGTACGGACGGGTCAGACGAGGTTGTGCTCGATGCGTTCGCGCCCCTCGGCGAAGCGTGTGAGCGAGAGCGGCTCGAGGTCGAACGTCGGCTCGAAGCCGAGCGCGAGTTCGGCGAGGTGCTCGCCGATGACCGGTGCCTGCTGGAAGCCGTGTCCTGAGAATCCGGTGGCATAGAAGAGTCCCGACGGCGGGTCGGCCGCTCCGACGATCGCGTTGTGGTCCGGGCTCATCTCGTAGTAGCCCCACCAGCTCGAGCGGACGCCGATCGTCTCGAGGCTCGGCACGCGCCGCACCGCGATCGGGGCGAGTTCCTCGAGCGATTGCTCACGACCGCCGAGCGCGAGCGCCCCGCCCTCGCGGTGGAAGTAGAAGCCGGTGGCGAAGTCGATCGTCAGTGGGAGCTGCTGCGGGAAATCGGGAGCATCTTCCGTAAAGAACATCCAGCGCCGTTCCGGCTCAACCGGCAGGTCAACTCCGGCCGTCGCGGCGAGCTCCGGTGACCAGACCCCGGCGGCGCAGATCACGCGCTCGGTGCGGATCGCCCCGCGCGGCGTCTCGACGCCGACGACACGTCCGTCGCGTACGACGATCCGCGTGGCGGGGCACGATTGCTCGACGTGCGCACCGCGCTCGACAGCGCGTCGCACGTATGCCTGCACGACCAGCTCGGGCGTGACGTAGCCGGCCACCGGACAGAAGGCGGCGGCGAGTACCTCCTCGACGGCAAGTTGGGGCACGAGCTCGCGCGCCTCGCCCGCGGTGAGCAGCCGCGAGTCGATGCCGTATCGGTGTTGGAGCTCGATCGCGGCCTCGAACCGCGTGACGTCGGCGGCCTCCGTGAGCAGGAACAGGTAGCCCCACAGGCGCAGGTCCAGAGCTTCTCCGACCTCCTCCTCGAAGCGCTGCAGCCTGCGGATCGACTCGAGACCGATCCGGATGTTGAGCTCATCGGAGAAGAGCGTGCGGACGCCGCCGGCGCAGTGACCGGTCGAGCCGGAACCGAGCGTGTCGCGCTCCAGCAGCATCGGCCGCTTGCAGCCGCGCTCGGCGAGGTAGTGCAGCGCAGCTGCACCCATGATCCCGCCGCCCACGACCACGGCGTCGCTCCGTTCGGGCAGCATCGACAGAGCGAGGCTAGCGGCATCGCCGAAACGACGGATGGGCCCGGCGGGCCTGCTGGGCGAACTTGCTCCTACACGCCGGTGGTCACGGCGGGCGTCACCGCCGTCCGCTCGTCGATCGGAACGTACGGCCGCGCGTCGGCGCCGGTGTAGATCTGGCGCGGGCGCGCGATCTTCTGCTCGGGGTCCTGAATCCCCTCGAGCCATTGCGCGAGCCAGCCGGCCGTGCGAGGGATCGCGAACATCACCGGGAACATCTCCACCGGCAGACCGAGTGCCTGGTAGATGATCCCGGAGTAGAAGTCGACGTTCGGGTAGAGCTTGCGGCTGACGAAGTACTCGTCCTCGAGCGCGATCTTCTCGAGCTCGAGCGCGATGTCGAGCAGCGGATTGCGCCCGGTCACCTCGAATACCTCGTCCGCTACGTGCTTGATGATCTTCGCCCGCGGGTCGTAGTTCTTGTACACGCGGTGGCCAAAGCCCATCAACCGCCCTTCGCCCGCCTTGACGCGGTCGATGAACTCGGGGATCCGCTTCGCGTCGCCGATCTCCATCAGCATCTTCAGCACGGCCTCGTTCGCGCCTCCGTGCAGCGGCCCATAGAGCGCCGCCGCCGCGCCGGCGAGTGCCGAGTACGGATCGACCTTGCTCGACCCGATCGAGCGCATCGCGTTCGCCGAGCAGTTCTGCTCGTGGTCGGCGTGCAGGATGAACAGGACCTCGAGTGCCCGCTCGAGCGCCGGCTCGGCGAGGTACTTCGGCTCGGCGATGCGGAACATCATCGAGAGGAAGTTCGATACGAAGCCGAGGTCATTCTCGGGGTAGACGTACGGCAGCCCGCGGCTGTTCCGGTATGACCAGGCGGCGATCGTGGGCACTTTCGCGATCAGCCGCACGACCTGCTCCATCCTGATCTCCGGATCGTCAACCCTCGACGCCTCGGGATAGAACGTCGACAGGGCGGCGACGACGCTGACGAGCATTCCCATCGAGTGCGCGTCGTAGCGGAACCCCTGCATCAGGCTCTTGACGTTCTCGTGCAGAAACGTGTGGTGCGTGATCTCGTCCGACCAGCGGGCGAACTCGGCGTTCGTCGGCAACTCGCCGAACACGAGCAGATAGGCCGTCTCCAGATAGGTGCTCTGCTCGGCCAACTGCTCGATCGGATAGCCGCGGTAGCGAAGAATGCCGCGGTCGCCGTCGATGAACGTGATCGTGCTCCTCACCGAGGCCGTGTTCAGGAACGCCGGGTCGTAGCTCATCAGGCCGAAGTCGTCCTCTGAGATCTTCGCCTCCCTGAGCTCCGTCGCCCGGATCGTCCCCTCCTCGATTGGCACCTCGAAGGAGCGCCCCGTCCGGTTGTCCGTGATTGTGAGTGTTTCGGGCATGGTCTGATCTCCTTGTAGGAGTGATGCTGTGATCATCGCCCCGGCCCGGCCGCGCGCAATCGGGTGCGGCACGGATTCGCCTTCGGCGAACTACTGAGCCAGCTTGCAACCGAAGAGATCGGCGCTCGGCTCGGCGACGGCCGTAAACTCTCGGCGCCGTGGCCGGGCTGCTGAAACGCGCGATCCTCCTCGCCGCGACGAATCGCCTCGTCACCGCGTTCGTCCAGGGGCACGCGATGCGGCTCGGTGCTTCCCGCTTCGTCGCGGGTGAGACGCTCGGCGAATGCGTCGGCGTCCTCAGGAGGCTAAACGAGCAGGGCCTGCGCGCGAACACGACGCTGCTCGGCGAGGACGTCACCGACGAGACCGGGGCCGGGGCAGCGGTGTCGGCCTACGAGGAGATCGTCGACCGGATCGCACAGGAGGCTCTGCGCGTGAACGTCGCTCTGAAGCTGACTCACCTCGGGCTCGGGCTCGGCGAGGAGCTCGCCTACGACAATGCCTCGCGCGTGGTCAATCGCGCCGCCGACCACGGCAACTTCGTCCGCATCGACATGGAGCGGTCGAGCGTCGTCGACGCGACCCTACGAATCTACCGCCGCCTGCGTGAGAGCGGACGTGACAACGTCGGCTGTGTCCTGCAGGCGTATCTGCGCCGCAGCGAGCGCGACCTCACCGAGCTGCTGCCCCTGCGGCCGAACCTTCGCCTCGTCAAGGGCGCCTACCTCGAACCACCGGAGCTCGCGTTCGCTCGCAAGCAGGAGGTCGATGCGGCCTACGCCGGCCTGCTCGAGGCGGCGCTGCGCGGAGGCGCGTACGTCGCCGTCGCGACGCACGACGAGCGGCTGATCGAGCACGCAATCCGGTTCGCCGGGCGTGAGGGCATTTCGCCTGACCGCTTCGAGTTCCAGATGCTCTACGGCATCCGTCCGCAGCTCCAGCGCGATCTCGTCGCCCGCAGGTACGCCGTGCTGGTCGCCACTCCGTTCGGGCCCGCCTGGTACCCGTACCTGATGCGGCGACTGGCGGAGCGGCCGGCGAATCTGCTCTTCCTCCTGCAGAGCCTCGTCCGGCGCTAGCCCTGCTGGAAGCTGCGCGCCGAGAAGCCGGCGGGGCCCATCACATCCCGCGGTAGGCGTGGCCAGCCATGGCGTTCGGGTCGAGCATCACATTCACGATCGCCGGCTCGCCGGCGGCGAGCGCTCGCTCGAGCGCCGGAGCGAGCTCGCCGGGCCGCTCGACGTGCTCGCCGTGACCGCCGAAGGCTGTGGTGAGCAGGTCGTAGCGGGTGGCGGCGAGGTTGACTGCGACTTCCGCATCCTCGCAGTAGACGCCGCGCTGCGGGATGCGGATCTCGCCCCAGCCGGCGTCGTTGCCGATCACGAACACGGCCGGGAAGCCGAAGCGGGTCAGCGTCTCGAACTCGAAGCCGTTCAGCCCGAACGCCCCGTCGCCGGCGACGACCACGACCTGCGTGTCGGGTTTCGCCGCCTTGACGCCGAGCGCGTATGGCGGTCCGACACCGAGGCAGCCGAAGGGTCCCGGGTCGAGCCAGTGGCCAGGGCGGTGCACGCGCAGGACGCGCGAGACGGCGGCGACGACGTCGCCGCCGTCGCCGATCACGACGGTCGACGGGTCGAGCACGTCGTCGAGCGCCTTGCCGAGCCGGTAGTGATGGATCGGCGCCGACTCGGACTCGATCTCGCCGCGGTGCTCCTCCCACCACGCCGCCTCGGCCCGGCGCAGCCGCTCGAGCCAGGCGTCGTCCGTGCGGCGCCTCTTCACGCCGTCGGTGAGGGCGTCCAGCACCGCAGCGCAGTCGCCGGCGATCGCCGCCTCGGCGGCGCGGTTGCGGCCGAGCTCGGTCGCGTCGGCGTGGACGTGTACGAGCTTCGTCTCCGCAGGAAGACGCCCGAACTTGAGGCGGAAGTCGAGCGGCGTCCCCACGACGCACACGACATCGGCCGTCTCGAGCGCAAGCCCGCGCGAGTGCCGGAAGAGCAGCTCGTGGTCGGGCGGCAGCGCGCCGCGCCCCGAGCCGTTCAGGTAGACGGGCACCCGGCCGTTCTCGGCGAAGGCGGCGAGGGCGCCCCAGGCGCCGTCCCACCAGATCCCGCTCCCGGCGACCACGGCGGGCCGCTCGGCGCTCGTCAAGAGGTCGGCGGCTTTCATCACCTCGCGCGGGTCGCCGAACGCACGCGCGGTCGTGCGCGACGGGCCGACGCGGCCCTCGTCGTCCGCCTCCGAGAACAGGAGATCCATCGGCAGCTCGAGGTACACGGGGCCACGCGGCTGGGCGAGCGCGTGCCGGAAGGCCGTGGCGACGAAGTCCGGTGTCCGCTCCGGCTGGGTGCAGACCGCAGCCCACTTCGTGATCGGGCGGAAAAGGGAGAGCTGATCGAGCTCCTGCAGCGCTCCCTGCTCGGCCTGCGCGAGCGGCCGCGCCCCGCCGAGCACGACGAGCGGCGTCTGCGCCACATGGCAGTTGGCGACTGCCGTGATCGTCCCGGTCACGCCCGGCCCTGCGGTGACGAGCGCGACGCCGCACGCCCGGTTGATCCGGCCCCAGGCCTCGGCCGCGTGCGCCGCCGCCTGCTCGTGGCGGGTGTCGAGCACGCGCAGCCCCTCCCGCCGGCAGCCCTCGTAGACCGGCATCAGGTGCCCGCCGCAGAGGGTGAAGATCGTGTCGACACCCTCGGCCACCACCGCCCGGGCGACGAGCCGTCCCGCCTGCACCCGCTCACCCATCGGGGCCGAGGCTACACCCAAGCCTGTGGGGTGCGTAAATCCAGTCCGATGGTCGGGAAGCCTCTGGTTGCAGGGAAGGCCGAGTTTGCGCACCCCACACGGGGAACAGGACTGCGATTCCGGTCTTGGCAGCGCCAACCGACGCTGGCCGAAGCCGGCCCCGACGACGAAACCATTCGCAGGCCTTTTCGTCACGGGCGCCGCGTCCGGTGTCGGCTAACGTCGGGTTTTGGACACCCATCTGCGACCGCGCACCGCTTCGTCGAGCGGCGTCACCTGACCTGACGATAGGGGGTATCTATGCCGACGCTGCGAACAGCGCCTCGCCCTCCCTGATGTAGCGCGTTGCGCCGACGGAGCGGAAGAACGCGAGCGCCCTGCCGAGTTGCTCATCCGCCTCGACACGTCGCCCGGCCTCGACGAGTGCGGCGGCCGCGCGGAGCCGTACTGTGGCCTCGCTGGGGAGATCGCCCATCTCGCCGAGCATGTCGGCGGCGCGCTCGAGCTCGCCGTCGAGGATCGTGCCGGCGGCCCGAGTCGTGCGACCGGCGGGGAGCCGCACCATCAAGCCTCGCAGCTCGTCGCCGAACCCGAGGACGTCGGCGGCGAGCGCGAGCGTCATCGCACCGAAGGAGCCGGCTCCCCGATC
>JBGPYI010000176.1:0-5100 GCA_041493175.1 Gaiellaceae bacterium
GATTCATTTTGGCCGTTGCCATCGACAAGTACATGTTCCTGAATGTGAACACGCCCATTGTGGACGACAAGATTCGGGTTCGCTATACCGCGTCTGAGATCGTGGACCATGTCGACGACGTGAAACACACTTTGGCCGTCCTCGTGGAGAACAAGCCTGGCGTGCTCGCTCGGATCTCGAACATGTTCGCGCGTCGCGGCTTCAACATCGAGAGCCTGGCCGTCGGGACGACCGAGCGGCCGGAGATCTCACGCGTCACGCTCCGGGTCGACTGCGATCAGACCTCGCTCGAGCAAATCGAGAAGCAGATGCACAAGCTCGTGAACGTGCTTCGAATCACGGAGCTCACGCCAGGCGACTCGATCGAGCGGGAGCTCGCCCTGATCAAGGTCACCGCGCCACCCGCGCGACGGACGGAGCTCATGGCGCTCGGCGAGGTCTTCCAGGCCCGCGTCGCCGACCTGGGCCCGGATTCGATCGTCTTCGAGCTCGCGGGCGCGCCCGAGGAGATCGACTCGTTCGAGGAGCTTCTCCGGCCCCACGGTGTCAAGGAGCTGGTCCGAACCGGACGCGTCGGTCTCAGCCGCGCGTCCTCCAAATCGACCATCAGGCGCCGCCAGCTCGTGCTGCGCTGACACGAAAGGAGTTTCCGTTGGCAACCATCCACCGCGAAGGAAACGTCGACCTGCTCGCAGGCAAGGTCGCCGTCATCGGCTACGGCAGCCAGGGCCACGCGCACGCCCTCAACCTGCGTGACTCCGGCATCGAGGTCGAAGTCGGCCTACGAGCGGGCAGCCCGTCAGGTGACGCCGCCGAGGAAGCCGGCCTGACCGTCAGCACTGTCGGCCAGGCGACGCAGGGTGCCCAGGTCGTCGCGATCCTCGTGCCCGACCACGTGCAGAAGGGCGTCTACGAGCAGGAGATCGAGCCGAACCTCGAGCCGGATGCTGCGCTGCTGTTCGCGCACGGCCTGAACGTCCACTTCGGCCGCATCGTCCCGGCCGCCGGCCACGACGTCGTGATGGTCGCGCCGAAGGCGCCCGGACACCGCGTCCGTGAGCTCTACGAGTCGGGCGCCGGGACACCCGGGCTCGTCGCCGTCCATTCCGACGCGAGCGGCCACGCGCTCGAGCTTGCGCTCGCGTACGGCACCGCGATCGGCTGCGGGCGCGTGGGCCTCCTCGAGACGACGTTCGCCGAGGAGACCGAGAGCGACCTCTTCGGCGAGCAGGCCGTGCTCTGCGGCGGTGTCACCGCGCTGGTCAAGGCCGGCTTCGAGACGCTCGTCGAGGCGGGATACCAACCCGAGATCGCCTACTACGAGTGCCTGAACGAACTGAAGCTGATCGTCGACCTGATCTACGAAGGTGGCTTCGAGTACATGCGCTATTCCATCTCCGACGTCGCCGAGTACGGCGACCTCACGCGCGGCCCGCGGGTCGTGGACGAACGCGTAAAGGAGACGATGCGCATCCTGCTGGACGAGATCCGAAGCGGCGCGTTCGCCCGCGAGCTCTTTGCGGACGACGAGGCGGGGAGACCTCATTTCGAGGAGCTTCGCCGGCGCAACGCAGGCGGTGCACTCGAGCAGGTCGGGTCGGAGCTGCGCGCGCTCGCGGGCAAGGAAGGCCTCCTCGGCGCGGACGTGCATGGGGTCGGTTGACGTCCCGGTAGCTCTACTCGGCTACGGCACGGTCGGCGCCGCCGTCAACCGGCTCCTCGTCGAGGGCGCCGACGAGATCGAGCGCGCGACCGGGCACAGGCTGCGAGTCACGCGCGCACTTGTCCGTGACACCGGCAAGGAACGTGACTATCCAGCCGGCGACGGCGTCCTCACGACCGACTTCCAGTCCGTCCTGGAGGACGACTCGATCGCGCTCGTCGCCGAGGTGATGGGCGGAGTCGAGCCGACCGGCGGCTACGTCCTCGACCTGCTCCGCGCCGGCAAGCCCGTCGTCTCCGCGAACAAGCAACTGCTGGCGCGACGGAGCGCCGATCTCTTTGCCGCTGCGTCGGAGGGCGGCGTGCAGCTCCGCTTCGAGGCCTCGGTTTGCGCAGCGATCCCCGTGATCAAGGTCCTGCGTGAGTCGCTCGTCGTCACGAACGTCCACCGTGTGCTCGGCATCGTCAACGGGACGACGAACTTCATTCTCACTCGGATGGAGGAGGGCTCAGAGTACGAGGAGGCGCTCGCGGAGGCCCAGCGACTGGGATATGCGGAAGCCGATCCCACCGATGACGTCTCGGGTGCCGACGCGGCAGCGAAGATGGCGGTGCTCGCCACGGTCGCGTTCGGCTCACGCGTAGACCTGGCGGACGTCGTCTACGAGGGGATCGAGGGCATCAAGCCTCACCACGTGGCGGCCGCACGCGAGCTGGATACGGTGGTACGTCTCGTCGGCTCGGCGACGCTCGTCGACGGAGCGGTCGACGTCCGCGTCGGGCCCGCGTTCGTAGACGGCCACCATCCGCTCGCAGCCGTCGTGGGCGCGTTCAACGCCGTGATGCTCCAGGGCGACGCGATCCGCGAGATCACGCTCGAGGGACCCGGCGCTGGGGGGATCGAGACTGCTTCGGCGGTTGTCGCCGACATGGTCAGCGTGCTCGGAACCACCGGCACCGGCTTCCTCCAGAACGACGCCTGCTGGCGTTCGCTCGACCGGTTGCCTCCGGGAGACCTGCCCACAGCGTTTTACGTCCACCTGGAGGTCGCCGACCGCCCCGGCGTCCTGGCGCGCGTCGCGGACTGCTTCGCGGAGCAGGACGTATCGATCGCGCAACTCGCGCAGCACCTCGTCAACGGCACCGCGGCCCTCGACCTCGTCACGCACGAGGCCCCCGCCGGCCGCATCGAGGCCGCCCTGGATTCGGCGGCCAGACTGACCGAGGTACGCTCTCCACCCGAGGCGCTGCGAATGATCACGGAACGAGGCTTTTGACCTGAGACCGGCGCTGCTCGAGCGCTACCGCGACGCGCTGCCGATGTCGCCGTCGACTCCGATCGTGACGCTCGGCGAGGGCTCGACGCCCCTCCTGCGCGCGGAGCGCCTCTCCGCCGACCTCGGCGTCGAGCTCTGGCTCAAGTGTGAGGGAGCCAACCCGACCGGTTCGTTCAAGGACCGGGGCATGGCCCTCGCGGTCGCAAAGGCAGTCGAGGCCGGGGCGCGCGCGATCGTGTGCGCGTCGACGGGGAACACCGCGGCGTCTGCAGCGGCGTACGCCGCACGCGCGGGGATCGAGGCTGTCGTCGTGCACGCGGCGGGCGGGCCTTCGAGCTCGAAGCTCGCCCAGGTGCGCGTGACCGGCGCGCGCCTGGTCGAGGTGGGCGGCTCATTCGACGACGCCTTCGCTGCGGCAGAAGAGTTCGCCGAGCGAGAGGGCGCCGTCGTGGTCAACTCGACGAACCCGGATCGGATCGAAGGTCAGAAGACCGCCGCCTTCGAGATCCTCGAACAGCTGGGCGGGCCTCCCGATGTGCTCGCTCTGCCCTACGGCGGCGGCGGCAACACGACGGCGTACGCGAAGGGCTTTCTGGAGGCGGGATGCGCGCCGCTCCAGCTCGTTCCCGTCGAGGCGGCGGACCGCGCGGCGACAGGCGCCTCTGCGATCCGCATCCCGACGCCCGTCCACCGCGCCGAGGTCGACGAGGCTCTCGCCCGCTGCGGCGGCGCGATCGTCTCCGTCACCGACGACGAGATCGCCGCTGCCTGGAGATCTCTCGCGCGGGAGGAGGGCGTGTTCTGCGAGCCTGCTTCCGCCGCCGCCGTGGCAGGGCTTGCCCACGCGGACGTCGCCGGCCTGCGCGTGGTGTGCGTCATCACCGGTCACGGGCTCAAGGATCCGGACGCGCTCGACCGGTTGCCGGAGGCAGGCTCGTGATCCACGTGCGCGCTCCCGCCACCACCGCGAACCTCGGGGCGGGTTTCGACTGCGCTGCCGCCGCTCTCGATCTCTGGAACGAGCTCGAGCTCACCGAAAACGGCGGAGAAGCCGACGCCGACCATCTCGCGGTCCGTGCCTTCGCGCGACTCGCGTCCCCCGACGGCTTCGGCTTCACGTTCACGGAACGCATTCCCCGGGCCCGCGGTCTCGGGTCGAGCGCCGCGACGATCGCGCTCGGCCTGGTGGCAGGTGCGACCGTGGCGGGCCGCACTACAGATTCCGAGGAGCTCCTCGCACTCGGGCTCGAGCTCGAGGGCCATCCGGACAACCTGGCCGCGGCCCTGGCGGGCGGGGTCTGCCTGACCTGGGACGGCCGGGTTGCGCGCATCGCAGACGATGCACCGGGAGTGCCGATCGCGATCGTCCCGCACGAGACGGTCGAGACACGCACGGCGCGTGCGGCGCTGCCGGAGACGATCGCCCACCGCGACGCGGCCTTCAGCGTCGCACGGGCGGCGCTGCTCGGTGCAGCGGTCGCGTCCGGGTCCGCGGAACTGTTCGCCGCGGCGGCCGACGATCGCCTGCACGAGCCGTACCGCGCGCCGCAGGCGCCCGTTTTGGCCGCGGTCCGCGAGCGGCTGCCGGACGGCGCGTTCGCGGCCACGCTCTCCGGCTCGGGCCCGACCGTGATCGTGTGGGCCCGGCCCCACGCCGCGGCCGCATGTTCAGCTGCCTTGGCAGAGCGTTTTCCCGATACGGACGTCCTCCACCTCTCGATCTCACCGACAGGAGCGGGCCAGCTATGAGCAATCCCTACGACCGTCCTTCCGACCCGGCGAAGCGCCACAGCGCAGCGCTCACCAACGGTGTCGACCGCGCTGCTGCGCGCGCGATGCTGAAGGGAACGGGCTTCGACGACGACGACCTTGCCCGCCCGCTGGTCGGTGTTGCGACGACGTGGATCGAGACGATGCCGTGCAATCTCAACCAGCGCAAACTCGCCGTGGATGTCAAGCGGGGTATCCGCGCCGCGGGCGGCACGCCGATCGAGTTCAACACGATCGCGGTGTCGGACGGCGTCTCGATGGGCAGCGAGGGAATGCGCGCCTCGCTCGTGTCGCGCGAGGTGATCGCGGACTCGATCGAGCTCGTCGCGCGCGGCCACCTCTTCGACGGGCTCGTCTGCCTCGTCGGCTGCGACAAGACGATCCCCTCGGC
>JBGPYI010000198.1:0-3843 GCA_041493175.1 Gaiellaceae bacterium
CAACCTTGCGCGGCAGGACGAGGAGGATCCAGTAATCCTGAGGGAGCTCGAGGGCTTCGAGCTCGGTACCGTCGCCCGTGCCGAGCTGCGGCCCGTCTTCCAGGAAGTACGGAACGTCTGCACCCAGCTCGCGCGCGAACGTGCGGAGCCGTTCGTTCGGATAGGGCTCGGCTCGCAACGCATTCGCCAAGCGCAACGCGGTCGCCGCGTCGGAGCTGCCGCCGCCCAGTCCCGCGGCGATCGGAATGCGCTTCTGGATCCGCGCGGCGAAGCTCGCGCCGTTGCCGTCGGCCATGCATTCGAGCGCAAGGCGAACGAGCGTGTCGTCGGCGAACCCCGCGACGCGCAGCTCGCGCGAGCGTTCGACGGCGATCCGGTCAGAGAGCGCAACGCGCTGGTAGACCGTGACGATCTCGTGCTTCCCGTCCGCACGAGCCGGGCCGACGACGAGCGACAGGTTGATCTTGGCGGCCGCAGGTGCGCGCGTCACTTCAAGGCCTCGGCGAGCGCGAGGAACTCATGGGGCGCGAGCTCTTCGGCGCGAACGTTCGGCGCTCTGCCGATCGCGGCGATCGCCTCCTCGGCGGGACCGCGCTCAGCAACTCCGGCGAGCTCGAGCGAGTTCGCGAGGCGCTTGCGCCTATGCGCGAACGAGCCCTCGACCACTCGTTTGACGCGACGGAAGTCCGGAGGCAGACCCGTGCGGCGGAAGGCGACGAGCGCAGAGTCGACGTTCGGCCGCGGGCGGAACACCGATGGGGAAACCGGATGGAATCCTGTCCGCTCCGCCACCAGCTGCACGAGGACGGACACCGCGCCGTACGCCTTGGTCGAGGGCGTTGCGAAGAAGCGGTCGGCGACCTCGCGCTGGACCATCACGGTCCAGAGCTCGATCCCGGGCAGACGGTCGAGGCTCTCGGCGATCAAAGGCGTGGCGACGTTGTACGGGAGGTTGGCCACGAGCTTCGTCGCGCCCGGCGCTGCCTCGGCCAGATCGAGCTTCACGGCATCGCCGAAGCGCAACTCGACGTTCGTCCGGCCCGCCAACCGTTCCGTCAGCTTCGGCCCCAGGGACGTATCGAGCTCGACGGCGTAGACCTGGGCCACGCGATCCGCGAGATACGTCGTCAGGACGCCGAGGCCGGGCCCGATCTCCAGCACGACGTCGTCGTCGGCGAGCTCTGAGAGGCGACCGATCACGCCGAGGATGTTCTCGTCGACGAGGAAGTGCTGGCCCAGCTTTTTCTTCGCCCTGACCGTCACGGCAGTCCGAAGGCCGCGCTCGCGTTCGCGTCGATCTGTGCGGCGAGCGCGTCCGCGTCCTCGCCGCGAGCGTCGGCGAGCGTGGCGAGAGTGTGGACGACATAGGCGGGCTCGTTCGTCTTGCCCCGGACCGGCTGTGGCGCGAGATACGGACAGTCCGTCTCGGCGAGAATCAGCTCGGCGGGGACGGCACGGGCGGCGTTGCGCAGGTCCTCCGCGTTCGCATACGTCACGTTCCCTGCGAACGACACGTACCAGCCGCGCTCGACGGCCTCAGTGAGCAGCGCGGGCGACGAGAAGCAGTGCAGCACGACCGTGCCGTCGAACCACCGCCGCAGGATGGAGATCGTGTCGTCGTCGGCAGCACGGTTGTGGATCACGACCGGAAGCTGCGCTCGCTTCGCGAGCCCGAGCTGATAGATGAACAGCTTGGTCTGAGCATCGCGCGGCGCGTAGTCGCGGTAGTAGTCGAGGCCGGTCTCCCCCACGGCGACGATTTTTGGATGGGCGAGCAAGCGCTCGAGACCGTCGACGTCGAAGTCCGGCGTCGCCTCATGGGGGTGGAGGCCCACTACGCCGTAGACACCGTCGTGCTCTTCGACGATCGGGAGCGTCTTGGCCCATGAGGTCGGATCGGTTCCGATCGTGATGATCCGCGTCACGCCGGCCTCGCGGGCGCGAGCAACCGCCGTTGCTGGATCGTCGAGCGCGTCGAGATGCGCGTGCGTGTCGATCACGCAGCGGCGGTCGGAGCGTCTACGCGCGGGAAGAGCGGCGTCGCCGGCTCGATCCCCTCCACCGGGACCGTGCGGCCCGGCTCGACGTTCTCCCAGGCGAGGTCCTCGGCCTGGCCGAGCGCCTGCAGAATGCGCGGAGCGGTTCGTGGCAGGTACGCGGAGAGCGCGACCGCTGCGGCGCGTAGCCCGTCGGCCAGGTCGTACAGCACGCGGTCGAGCTCAGCCGAGCGCGCTTCCTCCTTCGCCAGCTCCCAGGGCTTCGTCTGCTCCACGTGTCGGTTGAGCGAGCGGACGAGATCCCAGATCACGTCGATAGCGCCGGTGACGTCGTACACGTCGAGTCGGGCCGGCACCTCGCGTTTGACCGCTTCGATCGCGTCGGACACCTTGCTCTCTCCGGTGGCGGCCGGAATCCGTCCCTCTCGGTAACGAGCGATCATCGCCGTCGTGCGCGAGACGAGATTGCCCAGATCGTTCGCGAGCTCGCGCTCGTAGCGCTCGTGGAGGCTCTCGAGCGTCACGTTTCCGTCCTGCCCGAACGAAACGGCGCGCACCGCCCAAAAACGGACCGCGTCGCTGCCGTACACGTCGACAAGATCGAGCGGGTCGATGACGTTCCCCACGGACTTCGAGATCTTCCTGTCGTCGAGCAGCAGATAGCCGTGCACGAAGAGCTGCTTTGGGACGTCGTAGCCCGCCGCCAGGAGTAAGGCGGGCCAGAACACGCAGTGGAAGCGCAGGATGTCCTTCGCCAGCAGGTGGCGTGCCTCAGACCAGAACTTCTCGCGCAGGTCCTCGCCTTCGCGCGCGTACGTGAGTGCGCTCACATAGTTGATGAGCGCATCGACCCACACGTAGACCACCTGGCCCTCGTCCCACGGGATCGGGACACCCCAGGGCTGGCCCGCGCGGCTGAGGCTGAAGTCCTGCAGACCGCCCTCGATGAACGAGCGCGCCTCGTTGTAGCGGAAGCGCGGCAGGACGAAGTCCGGCCGCGCGTCGTACAGCTCCAGCAGCGGCTGCTGAAAGGCGGAGAGCTTGAAGAAGTAGTTCGTCTCCTCGATTCGCTCGGGCACGGTCCCGTGCTCGGGACACTTGCCGTCCACCAGCTCGTCCTCCGTCTTGAACGCCTCACACCCGACGCAGTAGAGCCCGGAATACACGTCCTGATAGATGTAACCGTTGTCGTAGATCCGCTGGATGAACTCCTGGACGAATCGCTTGTGCCCATCGTCCGTCGTGCGAATGAAGAAGTCGTAGTCGGCATCGACGCGCCTAGGCAGCTCTTTCCAGGCTTCGGCGATCTGATCGACGTAGGTCTTCGGGTCGAGCCCCTGCTCCTCGGCCACCCGGTAGACCTTGGAGGCGTGCTCGTCCGTCCCGGTCAGGAAGAACGTCTCGTCGCCGCGCTGCTTGTGATGGCGCGTGAGGATGTCGGCCACGATCGTCGTGTACGCGTGGCCGATGTGAGGCGTCGAGTTGACGTAGTAGATCGGTGTCGTGATGTAGAAGCTGCTCACCCGAATCCATGATAGGGAGCGTGTCGAGCGGCTTCCGGCGCAGACGGAATCGCAATGCGACCAGGGCCGCGGTCGCAGCGAAGGCCAGCCCTGCCGGGAGTCGCCAACTGCGGACTGCCTGGGCCGACGTCCGAGAGATCCGCGCCTCCGGCTCGTCGAACGCGTGCCGCGTGGACCGCACTGCCTGGATCGCCGGTCGGCCTGGCCCTGCGGGGACAGCAACCCGTGGCCCGTGGGACTGCACTCTTCGCCGCGCGGTCGCGGTCGTGGGCGCGGCGCTCGCAGCGCCCGATCGGGCCGGTACCCCTGCCTGATTCAGGAGC
>JBGPYI010000014.1:0-16958 GCA_041493175.1 Gaiellaceae bacterium
CGAGCAGCCGTCTTTGATCGTGCTCGATCTGATGCTGCCGGACATCGACGGCATCGAGATCTGCCGCCGCATCCGTCAGAAGTCGGACGTGCCGATCCTGATGCTGACCGCGCGCGACGAGGACGTCGACAAGATCATCGGGCTCGAGGTCGGCGCCGACGACTACATGACGAAGCCGTTCAACCCGCGCGAGCTCGTCGCGCGCGTGAAATCGATCCTGCGCCGCGCCGCGCCGGACCGGAAGGAACGGGAGAGCGCAGTCCTGCAGCACGGCGACCTCGTGATCGACGCGGGCCGGCGCGAGGTGAAGGTCGGCGCCGAGGAAGTGCAGCTCGCACCGAAGGAGTTCGACCTCCTCTGGGAATTGCTCGACCACAACGGGCTCGTGCTCACGCGTGACCAGCTGCTGGAGCGGGTCTGGGGCTACACCTTCGCCGGAGACACGCGGACCGTGGACGTCCACGTGCGCCAGTTGCGGCGGAAGCTCGGCGAGGCCTCCCCGATCGTGACCGTGTGGGGCGTCGGCTACAAAGTCAGCCCGGCACGCGATGCGGTCAAGGCCTAGCGCTACCTTGTAGGTCCTGATGCTCAGCTCGCTGCGCTTCCGGTTGCCGGCGCTCTTCCTGCTCGGCATCGTCGTGAGCGGGCTGATCGCGGCGGTGGTGGCGCTGCGGCTCTTCCAGGGCTACGTCCTCAACCGTTCCAAAGCGGATCTCCGCCGCGAGGCGATCGGGCTCACCGAGGTCTTCGCGCAGCAGGCGATCACGGCCAACAACACCGGCGTGCTGCCGCGGATCGCGAGACAGCTCGAGCTAGCTACCGGCGATCGTCTCTTCTACGTCGGCGTCCCGCCGGTGCCCGGGCAGAGCGTCGGACTGGAACGCCTGCCGCAGAGCACCGTCGATTGGCGTTCCGGCCGGACGGTCACGTTCGAGTTCACGCCGCCGGGCGCAAACAAGACCTATCTCGCGGTTGCGCGTCCGCTGAAGCTCGAGCAGAAGGGACCCGCGTTCGGGGACCTGATCGTCGCGAAGCCGAAGACGGAGTTGAACCAGCGGCTGATCCCGCTGCTCGAGCGGCTGGCGATCGCGTCGCTCGGTGGAATTATCGTCGCGGGCCTGCTCGGGTGGTACCTGTCGCGCCGCATCACGGGGCCCGTATTGGCGCTGTCGCGCGCGACGGACGAGATCGCGCGCGGACGCTACGACGTCGACCTGCCGCGGGTCCGTGGTGGGGGTGAGATCGGACACCTTGCCGACCGCTTCCGGCAGATGGCTGCGCGCCTGTCCGATGCCGAGGCGCAGGAGCGCAACTTCCTCATGACCGTCTCGCACGAGTTGCGCACGCCTCTGACCGCCATCCGCGGTCATGTCGACGCTCTGCGGGAAGGAGTCGCTGAGGATCCCGAGGCGCGCGCAGCCTCCCTCGACGTGATCGCGCGGGAGGGCGCGCGGCTGGAGCGGCTCGTCGGCGACGTCCTCGACCTGGCAAAGCTGGAAGCACACCGCTTCACGGTGCACACGGAGGAGGTAAACATGGAGCGGCTCTGCGAGCAGGCGTACTCCGCCTTCGGTGAGGAGGCCCGCCGGCGCCGGATCGAGTACGGCAAGCGCTTCGAGGCACAGCCGACGATCGTCTCCGACGGCGATCGCGTGCTGCAGATCATCTCCAACCTGCTCTCGAACGCCTTTCGCTGGACGCCGGACGGTGGGCGGGTGGAGCTCGAGCTGACCGCGTCGAACGGTCGCGTGTCGGTCGCGGTCGACGACAACGGCCCGGGCGTCCCGATCGAGGAGCAAGAGCGGATCTTCCGGCCGTTCTGGTCGCGCGACGACTCAGGCACGGGGCTCGGTCTCGCGATCGCCCACGAGCTCGCGGCCGCGCTCGGCGGCAGCATCGAGCTCGACTCCCGCCCGGGCCAGGGCAGTCGCTTCAAGCTCGTCCTCCCGTCGGACCCGCTCTAGTCTCCCGTGCGCGTGGTGCTTCCCGAGCCCACACCGATCTACGAGCTGCCGCGGGGGCGCTCGCGATCTCGGGCGGCGCTCGTCTCGCTGAGGCCTCGACAGTGGACGAAGAACCTGCTCCTCTTCGCGGGGATCATCTTCGCCGCAAAGCTCGGCGATCTCAGCCGGTGGGGCGAAGCGCTTGCCGCCTTCGCCGCGTACTGCGCGGCGTCGAGCGCGAGCTACCTCGTGAACGACGTTCGCGACGCGCCACACGACCGCGTGCATCCCATCAAGCGCTCGCGGCCGATCGCGCGTGGCGAGCTTTCGCCCCGGTTTGCCGAGGCGCTCGCAGCCCTGTTGCTCTTCTCAGCGATGCTGCTCGTTGCGCCGCTGGGCCTGGCCTCGATCCTGTTCCTCTGCACGTTCTTCGCGCTGCAGGCGGGGTACACGCTCGCGCTCAAGCACGTCGTGCTGCTGGACGTGATGACGATCGGCGGGCTGTTCGTCGTGCGCGCAGCGGCCG
Source organism: Gaiellaceae bacterium (assembly GCA_041493175.1). GTDB lineage: Bacteria > Actinomycetota > Thermoleophilia > Gaiellales > Gaiellaceae > 3-1-20CM-4-69-9. The sequence continues at coordinate 2,470 of JBGPYI010000014.1, forward strand.
GTGCGGCGGCGGTGGAGGTGAGGATCTCGCCGTGGCTTCTGCTGTGCACCGCGCTGCTCGCGCTGTTTCTCGCACTGGCGAAGCGGCGCGGCGAGCTCGTGCTCGTGGGCGCCGAGGCGACCCCTGGCCGGCCTGTATTGGAGGGCTACTCGCTGGCGCTCGTCGACCAGCTGGTCACCGTCGTGGCCGCGTCGACCGTGATCTCGTACTGCCTCTACACGTTCACGGCGCGCGGGTCGAAGGCGATGATGATCACGATCCCCTTCGTCCTCTTCGGCGTGTTCCGTTACCTGCTCCTCATGCACCGGCGCGATCTCGGGGAGGAGCCGGAAGAGGTCCTGTTGCGCGACCTGCCGATCCTGCTCTGCCTCGCAGGGTGGGCCGTCTGCGCGGCGGTCATCCTCTCGGTGACCTGAGCGCTCCTCTAGTTACGAGGTGGCGGCATCCGGGCGGCGGTCTTCGATCCGGTAGACGACGGCGCCGCGATTCTCCTGCATGCCCTGCTCCAGCCTGCTCATGACGGCCTCCATGCGAGCGAGCCGCGTGTCGACGCCTTTCCACCCGGATGAGACGAGGTCGACGAGCAAGGCGAGGTCGTCGACGCGCGCATTGCGCTCGGCGAGGAGGTCGCCCTCGAGGCGCTCGAGGCGCCGGATGACCTGGTTCATCAGCCCGCGGATCTCGGCGAGGTTGCGTCCGACCGGCTGCGCCTCGTTGCGAACCGCTTCACCGACGCGTGCCGGCAGCGTGTCTTCGAGCGCCGCCGCTGCGGCTGCGAGCGCGTCCACCTGCTCCCGTGCCTGGCTGAGCAGGCTGTTCAGAGCGACACCCTCTGCCCGCTGCCCGACCCGCTCCTGTGCGCGCTCGACGACGCTGTCGTCCATGTCCGGCAAGGGTACCGTGGGAACCGGATGAAAACGAGGGAGCTCGAATACGACCTCCCGCCGGAGCTTATTGCCCAGCATCTCCTGCCGCGCCGCGACGAGTCGCGACTGCTGGTCTACCCACGCGTGTCCCAGCGGGTGCACGAGCGCAGGTTCGCAGAGCTACCGGACGTGATCGGCGACGCGCTCGTCGTGGTCAACGACACGCGGGTCGTCCCGGCGCGGATTCCGATCGAAGCTCCGAAGGGAGAGGTGCTGCTGCTCGAGCGGCTGGACGATGACGGGCTCTGGGAAGGCCTGGCCCGACCGACCCGGCGGCTGCGGCCCGGGCGCCGCTACGGGCCGGTCGAGCTGCTCGAGCACCTCGGCGAAGGACGCTGGCGGCTCCGGCTGCACGGCGAGCCCGACGGCGAGACGCCGCTACCGCCGTACATCACCGAGCCGCTCGCTGACTTGGCGCGCTACCAGACGGTCTATGCGCGCGACGCGGGCTCGGCCGCCGCGCCAACCGCCGGTTTGCACTTCACCGAGGAGGTGCTCGCGCGCCTCGACGTCGAACGCGTGACGTTGCACGTCGGGCTGGACACGTTCCGCCCGGTCGCCGCCGAAGATCTCGGCGAGCACCATCTGCACGGCGAGCGCTACGAGGTCGGGCCCGACGCGTGGGAGCGCATCCACGCCGCGCCCAAAGTTTTGGCCGTCGGGACCACCACCGTTCGCGTCCTCGAGACGCTCGCGCGCGGCGGGCCCCTCTCCGGCCGGACCGATCTCTTCGTCACTCCCGGCTTCGAGTTCCTGCGGACGGATGCGCTGCTGACGAACTTCCATCTGCCCCGGTCGACGCTGCTCGCTCTCGTGATGGCGTTCGCGGGAGTGGAGGAGACGCGGCGGCTCTATCGGACGGCGGTCGAGCAGCGCTACCGCTTCTATTCGTTCGGCGATGCGATGCTGGTGCTGTGAACGTTCGCCGAGCGCACCATGAAGACGCTGTGACCGTCGCCGCGCTGCTCGACGAGGCCACGGTGTGGGTTGGTGACCTCGGATTCAGGCAGTGGCCGCTGCCGTTTCCCCGCGACCAGCTCGCTGGCGCGATCGACCGCGGCGAGGTCTACCTGGTCGAGGCCGAGGACGGCGAGACCGTCGCAACCGTGTCGATGCTGCTCGACGACCCCATGTACTGGGGCGACCGGCCGCCCGACGCTTTCTACGTGCACAAGCTCGCCGTGCGGCGCGACCGGGCCGGCCGCGGCATCGGCGCGGCGATCGTCGAGTGGGCCAACGCCGAAGCCGCCGAGGCGGGACGCGAGTTCCTGCGGCTCGACTGCTTCGGCGACAACCCGGGCATTCGCGACTACTACGAAGACCTCGGCTTCGAGCACCGCGGCGACCTCGTCCTCGACGGCCACAAGATGAGCCTGTACGAGCGGCCGGTCCGATGAGCGAGACGTACATGGTGACCGCTACGGACGGCGCCGCGCGAGCGGGGATCCTGCGCACCGCGCACGGCGAGGTGCCGACGCCCGCCTTCATGCCGGTCGGGACGAAGGCGACGGTCAAGTCCGTGGATCCAGAAGAACTACGCACGCTCGGCACACCGATCCTGCTCGGCAACGCGTACCACCTGCACTTCCGCCCGGGAGAAGACTTGATCGCCGAGCTCGGCGGCCTCCATCGCTTCATGGGCTGGGAGGGACCAATCCTCACGGACTCCGGTGGGTTCCAGGTCTTCTCGCTGCGCGACACGATCACCGGGGTCGACGACGACGGCGTCACCTTCCGCTCCGTCTACGACGGTGCTGCCGCGCGCTTCACGCCCGAGTCGGTTGCGGCGATCCAGGCCGCGCTCGGCTCCGACATCGCAATGTGTCTCGACATCTGCATGCCCGCGGACGCTGCCCACGCAGAGCTGGCGGAGGCCGTGCGGCGCACGACGCTGTGGGCCGGGCGCCAGCGAGCCGCCCTGCGTGCTGAGGGCCAGCTCCTCTTCGGGATCGCGCAGGGCGCGTCCGACCCGGAGCTGCGCCGCCGCTCGATCGCGGAGATCGCCGAGCTCGGCTTCGACGGGCACGCGCTCGGCGGCCTGGCGATCGGCGAAGAGCGAGGGCTGATGTTCGAGACCACGGCATGGGCCGCGGACCTGCTCCCGGCGGACCGGCCGCGCTACTTCATGGGCATCGGCGACCCCGAAGGCGTGCTCGAGGTGATCGAGCGCGGGGTGGACATGTTCGACTGCGTCCTGCCGACGCGGACCGCCCGAACGGGCAGCGCGCTCACCTGGGAGGGCCGGTTGAATCTCCGCAACGCCCGCTTCGCCCGCGACCCCCGGCCGCTGGACGAAAGCTGCCCTTGCCCTGCGTGCACCCGCTTCTCGCGGGCCTACCTTCGCCACCTGATTAACCAGGAAGAGCTGCTGGGCCTGCGCCTGCTGAGCCTCCACAATCTACGATTCCTCTTTGACCTGACCGCGAACGCGCGCGCGGCGATCGAGGAGGGCCGGCTGGCGGCGTACAAGGCCGAAGCTCTCGGCCGGCTCGCATCCGCCGCCGCCTGAGGAGGCTCGGTGCCCCAGTACATCTTCATCCTCGTCCTGCTGGCCCTGATCTGGTTCATGCTGATCCGGCCGCAGCGCCGCCGCCAGCAGGCGGCGCAGCGGACGCTCGAAACGATCGCCGTGGGGAAGGAGATCGTGACCGCCGGAGGGCTCTACGGCACGGTCACCGCCGTCGACGGCGACGAGGTGCGCGTCGAGGTCGCCGACGGAGTCGAGGTGCGGATCGCGAAGCGCGCCGTGGCGGGGGTCGTGAACGAGCACGAGGAGCCGGACGAGGCGCCGGAAGAGGAGACCCCGGCTACCCTTCCACCTGATTCCGCTTGAAAGATCGCCGTCACCACCTGATCCTCCTCGGCTGCATCCTGGCGGCGCTCGTCGGCGTCGCTTTCTTGGCCGTCCCGAGCTCTCCGGTGCACAAGAAGCTGACGCTCGGCCTCGACCTCCAGGGCGGCCTCGAGGTCGTCCTGAAGGCGGTCCCGCCGAAGAATCACAAGCTCACCAGCGAGGATCTCGCCCGCTCGATCGACATCATGCGCAGACGGATCGACAAGCTCGGCGTGTCCGAGCCCGAGATCCGCAAGCAGGGCACGGACCAGATCGTCATCCAGCTCGCCGGCGTCCACGACGCGGCCGCCGCCGCGAAGCTGATCGGAAAAACCGCCGTGCTCGAGTTCTACGACTTCGAGGCGGATCTCACGGGCCCGTCGGTCAGCGGCCTGGCGCAGGTTCCGGTGGCGTTGCCCAGCCTCTTCGATCTGCTCTCGGCCCCGCAGACCCGCGCGCTCGCCGACAAGGGAACGCCGTCGCAGTGGTACCTCTTCGACCCGCAGAAAGTGGTGAGGGCGGGGCCGACGCCGACCAAGCAGGCGCTACTCGACACTCAGATCGTGCAGAAGCCGGTCGCGAAGAAGGGCCTCGGCAAGCACATCCCGAAGGACTGGACGATCCTCAAGGTTCCGAAGAACACGGTCGTCGTGAGCTGCGACGTCGCCGGCGGCAACTGCCTCAGCGCCCAGCAGATCACCTCGAAGACCGGCTTCTACCTCCTCAAGCACCACGAGCCCGACCAGAACGGCCAGAACGCCATCCCAGAGATGACGGGCGGCGAGCTCAAGCTCTCCGGTACGCGCGCGGACATCGATCCGCAGTCGAACTCGCCGGTCGTGCTGATGCAGTTCACGGGCAAGGGCAAGAAGATCTTCCACACGATCACCCGCCGCGAAGCGGAACGCGGCGCGCTCGTCTGCCAGGGCCAGCGCGACAGCAACGCCGTCGCGAAGTGCGCGCAGCACTTCGCGATCGTGCTCGACCGGCAGATCCAGTCGGTGCCGTACATCGATTTCGTCCGCAACCCGGACGGCATCCCGGGCGACAACGGCGCGCAGATCGACATGGGCCGCGGCGGGGGGCTCGGCGACGCGAAGCGCCTCGCGCTCGTTCTGCAAACCGGCGCACTGCCGGTCACCTTCGACACCGCCGAGCGCACGGACGTCTCTGCCACGCTCGGCAAAGACTCACTGAACCAGGCCAGGAAAGCCGCGATCGTCGGGCTCCTGGTCGTCGCGCTCTTCCTGCTCCTCTTGTATCGCTTCCTCGGCCTCGTCGCGGTGATCGGGCTCGGGATCTACGCGGCGTTCCTGTACGCGGCGATCCTGCTCTTCCACGTCACGCTGACCCTGCCCGGCTTCGCGGGTCTGATCCTGACCATCGGAGTCGCCGCCGACGCGAACGTCGTCGTGTTCGAACGCATCAAGGAAGAGGTGCGCGCCGGCAAGTCCGTGCGCGCTGCGATCTCGGCCGGCTACTCGAAGGGCTTCCGCACCATTCTCGACGCGAACGTCGTGACGGCGATCACCGCGCTCGTCCTGTTCGCGGTCGCGACGGCGCAGGTGAAGGGCTTCGCGCTGATGCTGCTGATCGGCACCGTGATCTCGCTCGTCACGGCAGTGGCGGCGACGCGCGCGATGCTCGGGCTCCTGGCCGGCTTCTCCTGGTTCAACAAGCCGCGCTTCATGGGTGCGCAAGGCCAGCAGACCGCCAAGTGGTTGCAGATCGACTTCATGCGGCGCCGCTATCAGTGGTTCGCGATCTCGGGCGCCGTGGTCCTCATCGGAGCCGGCGCGCTCGGTGTCCGTGGGCTCAACCTTGGGATCGACTTCAAGGGTGGCACGCAGATGACGTTCAAGACCGCTGCGGCCGAGACCACCGGAGCGATACGTCAAGTGATGCAGTCGCAGGGCTACGCCGACGCCGTCATCCAGGGGCGCGGGTCGTCGAAGAACGGGCTCTACAAGAGCTTCCAGATCCGGACGAAGGTGCTCACCGATCAAAAGCAAGGACAGATCGTCCAAATGCTCGAGGGTCGGTTCCAGACAAGCGCATTTGGGACGACCAAGGTGTCTTCGAGCTTCGGCCGCCAGATCGCGAAGTCGGCGATCATCGCGATCTTCTTCTCGCTCTTCCTTGTCGTCCTCTACATCGCAATCCGATTCGACCTGAAGTTTGCGGGGCCGGTGATCGTCGCGATGCTGCACGACGTCCTCATCTGCGTCGGTATCTATGCGCTGCTCGGCCGAGAGGTGACGAGCTCGACGGTGGCGGCGATCCTGACGGTGCTCGGCTACTCGATCTACGACACGATCATCATCTTCGACCGCATCAGGGAGAACATCCCGATCATGCGGCGATCGTCGTTCGCGACGATCGCGAACGTCTCACTGTGGGAGACGATCCGTCGTTCGCTGGCGACGTCGTTCATCACGCTGCTGCCTGTCGGGGCGTTGCTCCTCTTCGGCGGGGCGACGCTGAAGGACTTCGCGTTCGCGCTGATGGTGGGTATCGCGTCCGGTGCGTATTCGTCGATCTTCGTTGCGGCGCCGTTGCTGACGATTCTCAAGGAGCGCGAGCCGGAGTACGCGCGGCGCAAGGGCGAGACGCTCAGCAAGAGCGGCATGGAGGCCGTGCTCGAGGAGGCGGAGGAGCAGGCCGCCGAGGAGCCCGCACCTGAGTTCGTCGCGCCCGTTGCGACGGTCGACGGAGCGGCAACTGCAGCTGCCGCTGCGAAGCGCGAACGCCGACGCCAGCGCAGACGCGCGCGCCCGCATGGACGAGCCCGTTAGACGTCTCGTGCTCGCGCTCGTCGGCGCGGTGGCGCTGACGGCGGAGCGCGCGGACGAGCTGGCGGCTTCGTTCGCTGAGCGCGGCGGGATGAGCAAGGACGAGGTACGCACCTGGATCGACGAAGCGACGACACGGTGGCACGGTGACGCCGTTCGTGTTGGCGAGCGCGCCGGTGCGACACTCAACGGTGCATTTCGCGAGCTCGGTCTCGTAACACGCGACGAATGGGACGAGCTCGAGCTGCGCGTCGCCCAGATCGAGCACAGGTTGCGTCTCGTGGAGTCCCGGCCACGTGCCGTGCCTCCGGCGGGCACGTAGCAGAGCGCCCAGGTACCCTGCGGGCGTGGGGCTTCGCCGACTTCGCGGGGAGCTCGTGCTCGGTTGGGCCGCCGCAGTGGTCGGCGCCACCGGCATCTACTCTGCGCTCACTCCCGAGTTCGCCAACCGTTCGGATTTCGTCCGCGGCGTGCTACCGCCAGGCGTCCCCGGCGCTGCGCGCATCGCGGCGCTCGCGTTCGGGCTGGTGCTCATCTGGCTCTCACGCTCGCTCGCGCGCAGGCGCCGCCGCGCGTGGCAGTTCGCGGTCGTACTGGTCGTCGGGTTGGGCATTGCCCATCTCGCGAAAGGCCTCGACTTCGAAGAGGCTTCGCTGAGCCTGCTCGTGCTCGCGGCGCTGTTCCGGTTCCGCACGCGCTTCGACGTTCCGGGCGATCCACTGTTCGTGCGACCACTCGTCGTCACGACGCTCGCGTTCTCGACGACTGCCGCGCTCGTCGTCCTGCTCGACCTGCGGGGGTTCCGCGGCGATCGGATCGAAGACGTCCTTGCCGCCTTCAGCCTCGTGCTCGGCTTCCGGACGCTGCACCTGTGGCTGCGGCCGATCACGCAACGGGTGCGTCAGTCCGCCGAAGAGCGGCGCCTCGTCCACAAGCTCGTGCGCTCGCACGGCGACGACAGCCTCGCCTTCTTCAGCCTGCGCCGGGACAAGAGCTACTTCTTCTCGCCGACGCGCAGGAGTTTCGTCGCCTACAAGGTGGTTGGCGGCTGCGCGCTCGTGAGCGGCGATCCCGTCGGCGACAAGGCCGAGCTCCCGCAGTTGCTCGCGGAGTTCCAGCGCGTCTGTCATACGCGCGGTTGGCGGCTCGCGCTTCTCAGTGTCAGCAGCGACCTGCTGCCGGCGGTGCGCTCGCTGGGGCTGCGCGCGATCAAGATCGGTGACGAGGCGGTCGTGCGACCGGACGCGTTCTCCCTGGAGGGCCGGGCGATTCGCAAGGTCCGGCAGTCGGTCACTCGTCTGGAACGTGAGGGCTACCGGTTCCGCGTCGTCGCGGCGGGTGACGTCGACACGACCCTACGGGAAGAGCTGGAGCGCGTCTCGGCTGCCTGGCGCGGCTCGAATGTCGAGCGCGGCTTCTCGATGGCGATGGACGACCAGTTCCGCGAGCCGGAGACGTTCTTCGCGATCGCGGAGCGAGGCCACACGGTCGGCGGCTTTCTCCATGTCGTGCCGAGTGGACACGGTTTCTCGTTGGGCGCGATGCGCCGTCGCCGCGACACACCCAACGGCTTGATGGAGTACCTCATCGTCGAGTTGCTCGGCTGGGCGCGGGAGCGCGATGCGGAGGAGATCTCGCTCAACTTCTGCGTCTTCGCAGATCTGCTCGCAGAAACGCCGCGCAACCGGCTCGTTGCAGTCGCGCGTGCCTTCCTGCGCGTCGGCGACCGCCTCTTCCAGCTCGAGCGGCTGCTCGTGTTCAGCCGGAAGTTCGCGCCGGAGTGGCGCCCGAGGTACCTCTGCGTGGAGCGGCGCTCCGACCTGCTCCTCGTCGGCTTTGCGTACCTGCGGGTGGAGTCGCTGCTGACTCCGCCGGGCCCGTGGGCGCGGCAGCGGCAACGGCAGCGGCCGGTTTCGCTTGCCCGGCGTGAGTAATCAGTCACACTGAAGCGGTGCCTCAAACCGCAACTCGCAACCTCGGACGCCTCTCGGAGATCGCTCAGGTCGCCGTCCGGCACGGCTTCGGCTACTGGTTCGATACCCACCGGCTGACAGATCTGTTTCCGCGGAGGGGAGGCCGGCTCGAGGTCGACGGCCAGCCCTCCCAGCGCGGCCAGCATCTGCGCGAGATGCTCGACGAGCTCGGCCCGACCTTCGTCAAGTTCGGCCAGCTGCTCTCGACGCGGCCCGACGTGCTTCCCCCCGACATCATCGCGGAGCTGCGCGGGCTGCAGGACGACGTTCGCCCGTTTCCGATCGCCGACGTCGAGAAGGTGATCGAGGAAGATCTCGGCCTCACGATCGACCAGCTCTTCGCGGAGTTCGACGAGAAGCCGATCGCTGCAGCCTCGATCGGACAGGTGCACCGCGCGACGCTTCCGAACGGCAAGCAGGTCGCCGTCAAGGTGCAGCGCCCGGGTGCGCCGCGACAGATCGAAGCCGACGTGGCGCTGCTGTACCAGGCGGCGCGGATCGCCAAGGAACGCGTGCGCGCGCTCGACTTCATCGACGCGCACCAGCTCGTGGACGAGTTCGCGCGCTCGATCCGGCAGGAGCTCGACTACCGCTTGGAGGCGCGGAACGCCGACACGTTCCACCGAAACTTCGCGGGACATCCGCACGTGCGCGTGCCACGGGTCTTCTGGAGCTATACGCGCAGCCGCGTGTTGACGCTCGAGTGGATCGACGGAATCCAGGTGGCCGATCTGGATCCGGAGCACTGGTCGGTCGAGGATCGGCGGGACATCGCGTACCTGATGACGGAGACCTGGATGACGATGATCTTCCGCCACGGGTTCTTCCACGGCGATCCGCATCCGGCCAACGTGCTCGTGCTGGGCAACGGCGACCAGATCGGCCTCGTCGACTTCGGCGCGGTGGGGAAGCTGACGGACGACGACATTTCGAAGCTCACGCGTATGTTCATCGACGCCGCTGCCGAGAACGTCGAGGCCCTGCCTCGCCGACTAGCCGACCTCGGCGTCCGCTACCCAAAGGAGCGCGAGGAGGAGTTCCTCGCCGAGCTGCGCGAGATCTACTACAGGTACTACGGGGCGAGCCTCGCCGAGATCGACCCGCTGCAGGTGATCCGCGAGGCGTTCCAGCTGATCTACTCGATGAACCTGCGGCTACCCACGCGGTTCCTGCTGCTGGACAAGGCGATCGCCACCCTCGGTTCTGTCGGCGTGGATCTCTACCCGGAGTTCAACGTCTTCGAGGTGGCCCGGCCGTACGCACGCGGTTTGATGCTCGAGCGGTTCACCCCGCAGCGGATGGCCAACCGCGCTCGAAAGGAATCGTTGCGGCTGGGCGCCATGGCGCTCGAGTTGCCGTATGAGCTGCACGAGACTCTGGAACAGATTCGTGACGGCCAGATCGAGGTCGGCTTCGTCCACAAGGGATTGGAGGACCTGCTCAACCGGCTGGACGTCGTCTTCAACCGGCTCGTGATCGCGATGGTCGTCGCCGGCGGCCTGATCGGATCGAGCCTGATCGGCATCTTCGCGAAGGCCGGGCCGCACGTGCTCGGGATCAACGTCATCTCCGTGATCGGCTTCGCCTTCTCCGGCCTGCTCGGGCTCTGGCTCCTCTGGGGCGTTGTCCGAAGCGGCCGTTTGTAGATCATTCGTCACGCTTTCGCGAGAAAGGACATCTGGTCGCGCGGCGACGCCGGCGCTACGTTCGCTCACATGTCGACGGCATTGCTGCTCGCCGAGTCCCAGCCCGATACGCGGGGCTTTCTCGAGCGCCATCTGACGAGTGACGGCTTCCAGGTCGTCGACGAAGGCGCGCGCCCGGATCTGGTGCTGCTCGGAGACACGGCGGCGCTGGAAGCGTGCCGTGCGCGTCACGGCGACGTCCCCGTGATCGTCCTCGGCGAGCCGGAGTCGGACACGGTCGACCGCGTGCGGGCACTCGACCGAGGCTGCGACGACTTCCTCGCGAAGCCCTTCGACTACGAGGAGCTGCTGGCGCGCATTCGGGCCGTGTTGCGGAGGACGACACGGCCGGCGCACGAGAGGCTGCGGGCAGGGCCCATCACCGCTGACCTCGCGACGCGGTGCGTGACGGTCGACGGCATGCCGGTCGCCCTCGCCGGCAAGGAGTACGAGCTTCTGCTCAAGCTGATGACGGACCCGACGCGGGTGTTCACAAAGGAGCACCTGCTCAGGGAGGTCTGGGACTTCCGCTCGCTGGGACGGACGAGGACGCTGGACTCGCACGCGTCACGTTTGCGCCGGAAGCTCGCTGCCGCGGGGCACGGCGTGTTCGTCATCAACGTGTGGGGGGTGGGCTACCGGCTGCTCGAAGGGTAGGCTCGTCCTGCGTGAGCGCGTTGGCCGATCTTTCCTCGCTCGACCTCCAGCGGATCTGGGACGGCGTGCACGTGCGCGTGGTGCACGGCGAGCGGATCACGCTCGGCGTCGTCGAGCTCGATCCCGAGAGTGTCGTCCCGGAGCATCAGCACGAGAACGAGCAGCTCGGGATGTGCCTCAGCGGTTCGCTCGTCTTTCGCGTCGCGGACGAGAGCCGCGAGCTCGGCCCGGGCGACACGTGGTCGATTCCCGGCAACGTCCCGCACGAGGTCCACGTCGGGCCTGACGGTGCCGTCGTCCTCGACGTGTTCGTGCCGACGCGTGACGACTGGCGCGAGGCCGAGCGTGTCGAGCAGCGCGAGCCGCGCTGGCCTTAGCTAGTCGAGAATTTCGACCGTGTCACCGTCCAGGAGCACGTGCGCGCGGCCGACCTGCTGACCATCGAAGCGGGCTGAGCGTCCCCAGACCCGGGCGCCCGTGCAGCGCGCACCGAGGTCGTGGTGAATGGCGTCGGCGACGTGGAACACCGTGGCGGGCGGGTGCAGCGCAATCGGATGCTCGCCGTCGCGCAGGTAGACGCGCATCAGTCCTGTCAGCTGCCAGATCGTCTCGCGTAAGCGCTCGACGCTTGCGTCGTCGAGCACGCTGACCTCGACGACCTGAAGTTCCGGGAACGCCGCCCGGAGCGCCGCCCCGTCGGCCTCGTCGCTCTTCGTCGCTGCGATCACCGCGGGGCGTTCGATCCCGGCCTCCGTCACCTCGTCCGTGACGGCCCGCAGCTCGTCGACGGGGGCGCCCGCGTCGTGACAGAAGAGGATGGCGTCTGCGCCACGGAGCACGCCGATGAGCGGCCGTGCGCCGCCGCGACCCGACGACGCGCCTTCGATCAGGCCCGGGATCTCCACCAGCTGCACGAGCACGCCGCCGACCCGGGTGAGCGCCGGCACGGGCCTCGTCGTGGTGAACGCGTAGGCGCCGGTCTTGATCTGGATGTTGGAGAGCGCCTGCATGAGCGACGACTTACCGGCGTTCGGCGGGCCGACGAGTGCGATCTGCACGGCACCCTCACGCCGAACGGCGATCGAGTCGCGATGAGTGACACGCTTCTGCACCCGCGTTTGCTCGAGCTGCGATTCGACCCACTTGCGGATGTCGGCGTACGGACCGTTCTTGTACCCCGGCAGCTCGGCGAGGATCGCCCTCAGCTCGCGCACGCGTTCGGAGCCGTCCTTGCCGACGAGCCGGCGTTTGATCAGTTGCATCTGCGTGCGATGCGGCATCGGCACCGCGTCACCTTCCTCTCAGATCTGCGGGAAGGCGCACGCAACCTCGACCTGGGTCAGGTGCGCGTCCTGTCCCGCCGCTTCCCCGGACGCTTGTGTCGGAAGCGGCGGACTAGCCGTGCTGCGTGCAGCAGATGGCTCGCCAGCGATGCATGGGTCGAGCCTACAGGATGGCGCCTTCGAGTCTGAGCAGCGTCTCCTTGCGCTCGAGCCCGCCCGCGTAGCCCGTGAGCTTTCCGTTCGCGCCGATCACCCGGTGGCACGGCAGGACGATCGGCAGCGGGTTCCGGTTCATCACCGTCCCGACGGCGCGAGCAGCACGCGGCCGTGCGGAGCGCGTTGCGAGCTCGCCGTAGGTCACGACCTCGCCGTACGGGACGCGGGCGAGCTCGCGCAGGACGCGACGGTTGAAATCGGCCAGGAGCGTGACGTCGAGCGGAAGGTCGAACTCCCGACGCGCGCCCTCGAAGTACTCGTCGAGCTCGCGTCGCGCGGGATCGATCGGCTTCGCCGAACGCAGGACCCGGACACCGAAGTCGCGCGCGAGGCGGTCTAGCTCGCGCTCGGGGTCCGCGTCGTAGGAGATCCGGCAGAGGCCGCGCTTGGTCGCGGCCACAAGCAGCGGGCCGACGGGCGAATCGACGAGATCGTATGCGGCGTCGAGCAGACCTTCGCTTGCGGCGGCGTCACGGAAGCGGCGGTCGAGGCCGGGGGAGACGGCGTTCACTTAAAGCTCCTTCTGTCGTAGCCGGCGAATGCCGGCCGAGGCCGCCTGGCGGGCGGCGGTCGCGTTCGATCCGAGTGCGGCGCCGATGTCGGAGTAGTCGAGGTCGTAGCCGTAGCGCAGGACGACCGCGGCGCGCTCGGTCGGCGGCAGCTGGTCGGCGAGGTGCTCGAGCTGCGCAAAAGCCGGTCGGCCGTCCAGGGACGCGAGTTCGGGCAGGTCAGCGTCGGCGCGCGGACGGCGATGCTCGTCGACCGCAATCCGGCTCGCGATGGTGTACGCCCAGGCGCGGAGATGCTCGCCGTGCTCGAGCTTGGGATACGCGCGGAGCGCGCGGAGGAATGTCTCCTGGAACGCGTCCTCGGCGCGATCCCGTCCGAGCCGACGAACGAGGAACCCGAAGATCTCCGCGCGGTGCTGTTCGTAGAAGCGCTCGAAGGGCGGCAAGGTCATCGTCGACATCTTGAAACGCAGGAGGGGTCTCAGGTGTGAGGATCCCACCATGCAGGTCGCCGTCGTGGGTCACGTCGAGTGGGTCGAGTTCATCCGGGTCGCGGCCGTGCCGCTTCCCGGCCAGATCGCCCATGCGCTGGAGACCTGGGAAGAGCCCGCGGGTGGCGGAGCCGTGGCGGCGGCGCAACTGGCGCGGCTCGCCGGCTCCTGCTCGCTCTTCACGGCGCTCGGGTCCGACGAGCTCGGCCGCCGCTCCCGCGCCGAGCTGAGTCGCCTCGGCGTCGAGGTCCGGGCGATTCCCGAGACCGAGCCCACCCGGCGCGCATTCACGTATGTGTACGACACCGGCGAGCGGACGATCACCGTCCTGAACGAAAAGCTCCGGCCCCGCGGTGGGGACAGCAGGCTGCCCTGGCGCGAGCTCGCAGGGATGGACGGCGTCTTCTTCGTCAGCGGCGACGCCGAGGCGCTGCACCATTGCCGTACGGCCCGCGTGCTGGTCGCCACGGCGAGGGAGCTGCCGACGATCCAAGAGGCCGGCGTCGAGCTGGATGCGCTGGTCGGGAGCGGCGAGGACGAGGGCGAGCTCTATCACCCGGGCGACCTCGTTCCGCCCCCACGGGTCGCGGTGACGACCGCCGGCGGGCTCGGCGGCTGGCTCCAGCCGGGAGGCCCGTTCCGGCCGGCCCCGCTCCCGGGGCAGGTCATCGACACGTACGGGTGCGGCGATTCGTTCGCCGCGGGCCTGACCTTCGCGCTGGCGCGCGGGGATGCCGTCGAGGACGCCGTGGCGCTGGCGGCCCGCTGCGGGGCGGCGGTGATGACCGGCCGAGGGCCCTACGCCGGACAGCTCGGCGCCGAGGCTCTAAGCCCTAGACAGCCCTAGACAGCCCGAAAATCCCCCTTCCGGGGTGGACAGGTGGGGGGTGGTGGTTTAAAGTGGGGCGAAGTGGTAATCTCCACCCGGCCCCCAGGATGCTCCTAGGCGCATACGACCACACACTCGATGACAAAAACCGTCTCACTCTTCCGGCCAAGTTCCGTGAAGCCTTCCTTGACGGTGTTGTCGTCACCCGCGGCCTCGACGGCTGCCTGTACGCCTTCCGTCGTCCGGATTGGGATCGACTCGTCGACTCGCGACTGTCCACGCTGGATCCGCTCAG
>JBGPYI010000191.1:0-4337 GCA_041493175.1 Gaiellaceae bacterium
CCGCCGATCGAAGGTCTCCCGTTCGATCGCGACAGCGACGAGGCAGTAGCGATCCGGAGAGTGATTGAGGAGGCCGATCGCGAGCGTTCCCGAAGGGACGCGCCAGGCGAAACGCCGCCTTCGGTGGGCTGAGCGGCTGAAAACGTGTAGCTGCTACTCCTCGAGGCCCTCGGCCATCCGCAGGGCCTGGACGTCGATGAGGTCCTGGGGACGCCCGGCCTCTTGCTTCATCGTCACGAGGTCGTCGCGGCCGGCGATCCAGATCGGGCGGCCGATTTCCGGTGGCTCGTCCATCACCGCTCGCGCTCGCAGCTCGTCGTAGCTGTCGACGCCGGCGACCCACTGCATCACGTCGAGACGCCCGAGCCGCGTCTCCAGCGCCCAGTTTCCGCCTTCGAGGAGCCCTTCCAGGCTGAAGAGCACCGGCAGCTCGTTCGGCCGGAAATCCGCATGCTCGGCCGGCTCGGCGTCGAGCGCTTGCAGCGCTTCCCAAAGGCGCGCGACATTCGCCGGGGTCGGATCGGGAACGATGTCCACGTCCTTCGTGCCGCGGGGCGCGCCGTGGAACCCGAGCGCGAAGCCTCCGATCAACACGAACTCGACCTCGTGCTCGAGGAGCCCTCGGAGCAGCCCGTAGAAATCGAGAGCCGCCACCTCTGGGCTCACGCGCTCGACCCCCGACGCGGCCGCGCCCCGGCGCCGCGCGAGGCCAGAGTCGTGAGGACGTGACTGAGCTCCGCGACCTCCCTCAGCCGGTCTCCCGGCGTCGTGCGCAGATAGTGCTCCCGGAGCTCGCGCGCCGACTGGTTTGGGCGGAGCTTCGGACGCGACCGCCCCGCTTGCTCCAGGTGTTCGAATGCGGCAGCCACCACGCCGCGAGTCCGGCCAGCCTCCCGGAGCCGCGTGACCTCTTCGGCGAGGTCGAGCAGCGCATCGGCGTCGATCTCCTGGCGGCTCGATCCAGGCCGACGCACCACCGGCAACCGCGCGCGGGTGACCCACTTGTCGAGGGCGGTGACGCTGACCCCGAGCACGGCTGCGGCTCGCGTCTTGGGAACGCCGGCGCCGATCTCCCGCCGCAACTCGCGCTCGACTCGCTTCAAGCGGCGACGCTCACGCGGGTCCGCGATCGCCGTCTCGGCAAGGCGAAGGGCGACGACGTGCTCAAGCGCCCGCTCCACACGTGTGCCTCGACCCACTGCGACAACCTTAGCAGGAGGTTGGCGTTAGCGCTGCGATTTCACCAACCTAACGCCCCAGGGCACGAGACAGAAGCTAGCGACGGCGGAAGAGACGGCCGATCGACCGGAACAGGGCGCCCAAACCGAGCCGGAGGCCACCCACCGGGCGCGACTGCTGCTCGACTGCTGCCGCGGCTTCCTGCGGGTTATCTCCGAGTTGCTTCTTCATGCAGTCGGCAAACTGCGTCACGAGCTGCTTCGACACGTCCTCGACCAAGCCGCGACCGTACTGGGCGACCGCGCCTGCGAGCGTCAGGTCGGTGACGATGTCGACTCGGGTGCCGCCGTTCTGCGGCGTCAGGGTCGACTCGATCGTCGCTTGCGCATTGCCCCGCCCCCTCGCCTCGCGAGCTTTCGCAGACAGCTTCGCGCGACGCGCGGACACATCCTCTTCCTCCCGCGCCACGTCGGTGATGAACGACAGCGAGATCGGGCCCAGCTTCACCGCCATCGTCGCCTTCCAGTGCGAATCGTCGACCGTCTCGTCGAGCGTCGCGCCCGGCATGCACGGGATGATTCGCGGCACGTCCATCAGCAGCGCCCACGCTTGCTCGGGCGGCGCCGGAACCTCGAACGAGTTCTCGAGCTTCACGCGACCTGCGCCGCTTCGAACTTCTTGCGGCAATGCGCGCCGCAGAAGTAGTACGTAACGCCGTCGCGGACTGCCGTCTCCTTGGCGCCCATTACCGCGACCGTCATGCCGCAGATCGGGTCGATCGCCTCCTCCACCAGCTCCGCCGGCGACGGGCCGCGCGTGTGGCGCCAGGCGACGAGCTCGGCCAGGATCGCGACCGCGATCTCCTCCTGTGCCGATGGGCCCAGGTCGAGCCCTGCCGGACTGCGGATGCGCGCGAGCGACTCCTCGTCGACTCCGCGCTCGCGCAGCTCCGCCGTCACCGACGTAGCGCGCTTCGCGCTCGCCACCAGCCCGACGTAACCCGCACCGGACTCGAGCGCAGCCGCCAGCGACTCCTCGTCGTCACGGCCCATCGACGCCACGACGACCGCTTCCGCGCCCTCGACCTCCATTGTCGTCCGCCACCCCAGCACCGCTGCGAGCTCGCGCAACGTGCGCGCCGCCGGCGCGTCGCCGATCACCGCCAGCAGCAGTGCCGGTCGTTGCGGCTCGATCAACACCTCGACCGCGCCCTCCGACGCGCAGCGACTCTCGATCCGCTCGCGGCGCGTGTCACCGTCGGCCAGCGCCTCCAGCGACAGCCTGATCACCTCCGGCTCCGTGCACGCGCCGCCGACCCAGCCGTGCAGCTCGCCCTCGGCGGTCACCAACGCGCGATCCCCAACACGGGCCGAGGACGGCCGCTCGATGCCCACGACGGTCGCGAGCGCGAACGGCGTCCCCTCCTCCGCGAGGCGGCCGGCCTCGACGATGACGTTCACTCGGCGAGGCCCGCCTCGTTCAGCGCTGTCCACACCTTGCCCGACGTCAGCGGCATGTCGATGTTCCGCACGCCCGCGTGCGCGAGCGCGTCGATCACCGCGTTCACGTAGGCGGCCGGCGACCCGACCGTCGCCGACTCCCCCACGCCCTTGGCGCCGATCGGGTGGTGCGGGGACGGCGTGGTGGTCTCACCCAGCTCGAACGACGGCGTTTCCCACGAGCCCGGGAGCAGGTAGTCCATGAAGTTGGAGCCGATGCAGTTGCCGTCCTCGTCGAAGGTGATCAGCTCCATCGCCGCGATGCCGAAGCCCTCGGTGAGGCCACCCATGATCTGCCCCTCGACGATCATCGGGTTGATGCGCGTGCCGCAGTCGTCGACCGCGACGACCTTCCGCACCTTCCATTCCCCGGTGCCGCGGTCGACCTCGACGACGACGGCGTACGTCCCGAACGGGTAGGTCATGTTCGGCGGGTCGTAGTAGTTGACCGCCTCGAGCCCGGCCTCCATGCCCAGCGGATGGTCGGTGTAGGCGGCGAACGCGATCTCCTGGATCGTCTTCGCGCGGTCGGGCGCACCCTTGACAAAGAACTTGCCCGTCTCCCACTCGAGGTCGTCCTCCGCCGCTTCGAGCAGGTGCGCGGCGAGCTTCTTCGCCTTGTCACGCACCTTGCGCGCCGCCATCGACGTCGCCGCCCCGGCGACCGGAGTCGAGCGCGACGCGTACGTGCCGAGGCCGTACGGCGTGTTGTCGGTGTCTCCCTCCTGGACGGTGACGTCCTCGGGCGGAATGCCGAGCTCGTGCGCGACGATCTGCGCGAACGTCGTCTCGTGGCCCTGACCCTGCGACTTGACGCCGAGCTTCAGGATCGCCTTTCCCGTCGGGTGCACGCGCAGCTCGGCCGAGTCGAACATCTTGATCCCGAGAATGTCGTACTGCCGGCTCGGCCCCGCGCCCACGACCTCCGTGAAGCTCGCGAGCCCGATTCCGATCAGCCGGCCCTCCTCGCGCGCCCGCTTCTGCTCCTCGCGCAGCTCCTTGTAGCCCACCCGCTCCAGCGCCTGGTCGAGCGCCGGCTCGTAGTTGCCCGAGTCGTACTCGAACCCGGTCGCCGACGTGTACGGGAACTTCTCCGGCGGGATGAAGTTCTGCCGCCTCAGCTCCGCGGGATCCACCCCGAGCTCGTACGCGGCGTTCTGGACGAGCCGCTCGATGAAGAACGACGCCTCCGTGACGCGGAACGAGCAACGGTACGCAACGCCGCCGGGCGCCTTGTTCGTGTACGCGCCCTCGGTGACGACGTGCGCGGCGGGGATGTCGTACGAGCCCGTGACGATGTGGAAGAGGCCCGCCTTGAACTTCGACGGCTGCGCATCCGCGAACGCGTAGCCCTGGTCGGACAGCATCTTCACGCGCAGGCCCGTCATCGTCCCGTCCTTCTTCAGCGCCAGCTCGCCGTCCATGTAGAAGTCCCGCGCGAAGCCGGTCGAGATCAGGTTGCCGGTGCGGTCCTCGATCCACTTCACGGGCCGCCCGAGCAGCAGTGACGCCGCTGTCGCAACCACGTAGCCGGGATAGATGGGCACCTTGTTGCCGAAGCCGCCGCCGATGTCAGGCGAGATGATCTGGATGTTCTGCTCCGGCAGGCCCGTGACGAGTGCGAACACGGTGCGGTGCGCGTGCGGCGCCTGCGAGGTC
>JBGPYI010000068.1:0-9459 GCA_041493175.1 Gaiellaceae bacterium
AAGGCGCAGGCGGGAATCCTCGAGTCGGACACGCCTGCGGAGGCCGCCGCCAAGTTGGCCGTGGCCGTGCAGGAGGCCGCCGAGGACGCCTCTGAGCGTGACTGGCTCAATGCAAGCCTCGCGCCCCTTGTCGGCGCGGGCGCGGCGGCGGCCGGCGAGCGGGAGGAGTCGTTCACCGCGTGGCGTCGCTTCATCGAGGGGATCGCAAGCGAGCGACCACTGGTTCTGGTCTTCGAGGATCTGCACTGGGCCGATGACGCGCTCGTCGCTTTCGTCGAGCATCTCGTCGATTGGTCCACCGATGTCCCGCTGCTCGTGCTCTGCAGCGCCCGGCCCGAGTTGTACGAACGGCACCCGGGTTGGGGTGGCGGGAAGCGGAACTCGAACACGATCTCGCTCTCCCCGCTCGGCGCGGACGAAACTGCACGCCTGCTCGCCGCGCTCTTGCAGAAGGCGGTCCTCCCCGCGGAGACGCAACGAACTCTCCTCGAGCGAGCCGGAGGCAACCCGCTCTACGCCGAGGAGTTCGTCCGGATGCTGAGTGACCGAGGTGTGCTCACGGAACAGGGCGAGTTGAGTGACGACGACATCCCCGTCCCCGACAGCGTCCAGGCGCTGATCGCGGCTCGCCTCGACACGCTCCCGCCGGACCGCAAGGCGCTGCTGCACGACGGGGCCGTCGTGGGCAAGGTCTTCTGGGCGGGCGCCATCGCTTCGATGGGCGATCGCGACGAGGGCTTCGTCCGCTCGGGCCTGCACGAGCTCGCGCGCAAGGAGCTGGTGCGTTCTGCGCGGACCTCGTCGGTCTCCGAGCAAGCGGAGTATTCGTTCTGGCATCTGCTGGTCCGCGACGTCGCGTACTCACAGATCCCGCGCGCTGAGCGCGCGCACAAGCACGTTGCGGCGGCTGAGTGGGTCGAGAGGATGGCGGGCGAACGAGTGACCGACCACGCCGAGTTGCTGGCCTACCACTACGAGCAGGCACTCGAGCTCGCGAGAGCAGCCGGGGCCGAGGATGAAGCGAAGGGTCTCGAAGCCCTGTCCTTCCGCTTCCTGGTTCTGGCAGGCGACCGAGCCGGCTCGCTCGACCTGCAGAAGGCCGAAGGCTATTACCGGCGCGCAGTGGAGATCGCACCCGAGGATCTTGACAAGGCCCGCGCTTTGCTCAAGGCCGCCGAGGCCTCAACCGATCTCACCGCTTCGCGCGGAGACCGAGAGGAGGCGCTGGCGCTCTTCCGCCGGCACGGTGACGAGCTCGGGATCGGCGAGGCGCTCGTCGGGCTGAGTTGGGAGGCCTGGATCAGCGGGCATAGCGCCGACGCGGGGGCGATTCTCGACGAGGCCACAGAGCTGCTCGAGCGGCATCCGCCCGGGCGCGAGCTCTCGCTTGCCTACCGGCGGCGCGCCGGGCGAGACATGATCATGGGACGGGCCGAAGCCGCAGTCGTGTCCGCCGAGAAGGCGTTGGAGCTCGCGGAGCGGCTTGGGCTACACGAGCACTCGACCTCCGTCCTCCAGTTCCGCGGCATCGCACGCTGCGAGCTGGGCGAGGTCGAGAGCGGGCTGGAAGATCTCCGGGCCGGGCTCCGACTCGCCATTGAGCATGGCTACACAACGGCCGCAGGGACGGGGCACAGCAACCTCGGCTCCTTCGCCTGGCTACTGGAGGGACCAGCGGCAGGGCTCGAGGTCCACTCCGCCGGGATCGAGTTCGCCGAGCGGCGGGGAATGCCGGGCCTGGTCGCGTGGTTGAAAGCCGAGACCACATGGATGCTCTTCGATCTCGGCCGGTGGGACGAGGTTCTGAAGGCGACAGAGGAAGTTGTTGAATGGGACCGCGGGGTTGGTGGTGCCTTGCAGGGAATGACAGCGCGTGCCTACCAGGCCCAGGTACTCGTGCGACGAGGCGAGACCGCGGAGGCCGCAGCGCTTGCCGCCGACTTCGTGGCCCGGGCTCGGGACGCACAGGATGCGCAGCTCCTCGTTCCGGCGGTCGCCATTGCCGCACTCGTCGAGCAGGCACGCGGCGATCTCCCGGCGGCGATGGCATTGATCGAGGAGCTCGAGCAGCAGACGAGCGAGATGTCGGACTGGCATCGGGCGCGTTTCCTCCCGGAGTTGACCGAGATCTGCGTTGCGGCGCGCGACATCGATCCGGCGCGACGACTCGCCGACGGCATACGCGTGACGGTGGGCCGAGCCGGCCACTCCCTCATCGCGGCGCGAGCCGTGCTGGCGGAAGCAGACGCCAAGACAGATGAGGCGGCCACCTTGTACGAAGACGCTGCAGCAGGCTGGAGAGAGTACGGATTCGTGTTCGCGCTGGCACAGAGCCTTCTCGGTGCAGGCCGGTGTCTGCTGGCGCTCGGGCGAGCGGACGAGGCCAGGCCGCGGCTGAACGAGGCGCGCGACATCTTCGCGCGACTGGGCGCACGACCTGGGCTCGCCGAGGTGGACGCGCTGCTCGGAGATCAGCCCGCGGCTGCGCGGGCCGCGAAGTAGCTCGTCGGCGGAGCACGCAAGCCGAGGATCGATTCGTCCAAAGAGGCGACGAGTTGCGCGCGATCTCCGTGCATCAGCGTTTCGACCAGGGCGCGACGAATGACATCGGCTTCGGGATTGCCCGCGAGTCGGTCTTGCAGCTCTGCGCGTGCGCGCGGCGTGTCGCCCAGGAGGATCGCTCCGCGGACGGCGGCGGCCCAGAGGCCGTCGGTTCCGCCGAGCAGCGCTGCCAGTGATTCTCGCAGTTGCTCGGCCTGGAAAGGCCCGTCCTGGAAGAGCGACAGCTCCCAGCGGTCGAGCGCTTCGCCGAGCTCCGGGTCGTCGTCCGCGAGCGCAAGGCGAGGGAGCAGGTCGGCGGCGAGGCCGGCCCGAAACGAGTCGAGCCGCGTCGGCTCGCCTGCGGGCTGGGTCGCGGCGATCGGCAGCACAGGCCGGATGCCGTAGGGACGCCAGTCAAGGCGCTCGAAGAGAACCGGCCCCGCGGCGATGGGCGCCGCGGTCGCGAGACGGATCGCGGTGATTGCGTCGGCGAACTCGCCGGGCGCGTCGGGCGCCTCGGTTGCTCCGGGCTCGAGTGCCCGCTCAAGCTCGAGGATGCAGAGGCGGTCGGCCTCGCGGCCAAAGTCGGTGGGGAGCAAACCGTTGGCCTCGGGCCACAGTTTTGCGAGCTCCC
The DNA here is from genome assembly GCA_041493175.1 of Gaiellaceae bacterium. Lineage (GTDB taxonomy): Bacteria > Actinomycetota > Thermoleophilia > Gaiellales > Gaiellaceae > 3-1-20CM-4-69-9. The sequence continues at coordinate 3,176 of JBGPYI010000068.1, forward strand.
CTGTTGCGGCGAGGCGCACGCGGATGTCGGCGCCGAGCTCGATCGTCGTGCCGCCGGTGGTGATCCCGATCACCGGTGCGACCGCGCCGTACTGGTGGCCCTCGCCGAAGAGCGCGCCCTCGAGCTCCGCGTACGCGCGCGCGAAGGCGCTGTCGTCCCAGTCGAAGCCGCCGCACATCTCGGCGGTGCTCATCAGCAGCGGCAGCAGCACGCTGCCGAAGAGGGCTTCGTGCTCGTCGGCGCGTGGGCCGGCGTGCGCACGGGCGAAGATCGCGGCTGCGGGCTCACGGCGAAGGTCGTCCACCGCAAGCTCCGCGTCGGGTCGTCGTCGGAGCGTATGCGCGCGCGTTTCGATGAACGGTTTGACGAGGGGCCGGTACTCGTAGAGCGCGGGCCTGTCGTAGGAGTTGTGCTCCTCGAAGGCGAACGGCAGGTCGGCGCCACGCTCCAGCTCCTGGAGCAGCGCGCGGAACGAGCCGAGGCAAAAGGCCCGGAGGCACTCGAAGAGCTGCGGAGCGCGCACGATCACAACTGCGCTTACGCCGTCTTCGGTTCCTCTCCTTCCCCTTCGGGCATGCTGGAAGGGTATGTCGCCTCGTGTGCGTGCCGCAGCCGCCGGCGCAGTTGCCGCGGTCGTGTGGGGATTGCAGGAGCCGCTCGACCGGCGCGTCTTCGGCTGCGACTACTCAGATGTGTTGTTCCTCGGTCGCGGGCGGCGTTCGCTCGGCTTCGCGGTGCACGCCGTGAACGGCGCGCTGTTCGGGGTCGCGTTCGATGCAGCGCGGCAGCGTGTCGCGGTGGATCAACGCCGTCTCGCCCTGGGACTCGCGCTCGCGGAGCACCTCGCAACGTGGCCGCTCATCGGCATCGTCGATCGCGAGCTGGTCACCAGCGGGCGGGCATTTGCGCAAGCAACGTACCGCCATGCCCTGTTCGGTCTGGTGCTGGGCCGGCTCGCCTGATCGGTAGACGAACAAAGGCGAGGAGCGGCCCGAGGGCCGCTCCTCCTTGCGGTGGGTCCCGCAAGCGCTAGACCGCGAGCTTCTCCTGCCGGATGCGGCGGACACCGAGGATCAACACCGACGCGCACAACATGGCGACGAACACGCCAAGCGCGCCGATCCCGGCGGCACCCCAGTCGAACGCGCTGTCACGGGTCACCTGCGGCTGCGCATAGCCCTGGGCCATCCGCTGCCAGCGCAGACCTTCCGCCCTGAGCGCCTGCGGCGTGTAGAAGCTCGCTGCCGGCCGGTTCGCGTACGCACGGGCCATGCCCTGCAGGCGCAGACCGTCTGCCTTGAGCCCAGCCTGCGTGTAGCCGCGCATCTGCACGTACCTCTCGGCGATCCCCTGGAGACGGAGACCGTCTGCCTTGAGCCCTTGGGGCGTGTTGCCCGCGACGGACATCGCGTTCGCCGTCCCGCCTGTCAGAGCGGAGACGAGGAAGACGAGGCCGACGAACCGGCTGATTGTGATCTTGGGACCCATCGTGCCCTCCTTGTTTTCTCTGAGCGGCCCAGCGCCGCTCGCTTGCAAAGAAGACGACAGGCGGGTCATTCGAAGCGCATTCCACGCCCATGATTCGGGCACTGGAGCGGTAATTCGGCGGTAATTCCCGGCGCTAGGCAGGCGCAGACCACGGTGGTACCGTCAAATCGAGGCACCTGCATGGAGTTCCGCATCCTGGGTTCGCTGGAGGTCGTCGATGACGGGCGGCCGGTCTCCATTCGTCGCGGCAAGGAACAGGCACTCCTTATCTATCTACTGCTCCATGCCAACGAGGTCGTCCCCAGCGGGCGGTTGATCGACGCCCTCTGGGACGAACGGCCGCCGCCGACGGCCTCGAAGATCCTCCAGAACGCGGTCTCGCACTTGCGGAAGGAGCTCGGAGACGGCCGGCTCCTGACGAGGGATCCGGGGTATCTGCTTCGCGTCGAAGAAGACGAGCTCGACCTGCAGCGATTCGAGCGGCTCGCGAAGGCAGGTAGCGGCAACGAGGCGCTCGCGCTCTGGCGCGGTCCGCCGCTACTCGATCTGAGGGAAGAACGCTTCGCCGACGACGCACGCCGCCGACTCGAGGAGCAACGGGTCGCCGTGCTCGAGGACCGCATCGACGACGACCTCGCCGCAGGCCGCCACGCCGAGCTCGTGGCGGAACTCGAAGAGCTCGTGGGTGAGCACCCGCTACGAGAGCGGCTCCAGGGTCAGCTGATACGCGCCCTCTACGGCGCAGGCCGGCAGGCGGACGCGCTCGAGGCGTACCGGCAGGCCCGCAGGACGCTCAGCGAGCAGCTCGGGCTCGAGCCCGGCCCGCAGCTTCAGGAGCTCGAGCGCAAGATCCTCAAACAGGATCCGGAGCTCGCGCCTCCGACTCCGATGCGCCGACCGGCCCGGCTGGGCGCAGCGCGATCTCACCGCCGCTTGGCAGCGCTCGGCCTCGCCGGAGCTGCGCTCATCGGAGCAGCGGCATTCGGGCTCGCGCACGCAATCGGCGGAGGCAGCAACGCCCCGCTCGTCGCGACACCGAACTCGCTGGCGGTCATCGATCCCGGCCGCAATCGCCTCGTGAAGGTCATTCCGGTCGGCAACACTCCGCGCGGCGTCGCCGTGGGCCGCGACTCCGTTTGGGTCGCAAACTCTGCCGACGGCACACTCACGCAGGTCGACGAGAAGAAGTTCAAGGTCGTCAAGACGATCGGCATCGGCGCTCAGGCGACCGATGTCGTCGAAGCGTACGGCGGCCTCTGGGTGGTGACCGGCTCCGACAACAGCCTCGTGCACGTGGACCCACGGACCGGCGGGGACCTGGGCAGGATCGCGCTTTCGCAGGATCGTTCCGCCGGAGCCAACGCGGTGGCAGCGGGACGCGACGCGATCTGGGTCGCGACTGGTGACCGGGTGGTCAAGATCGACCCACGCACCGGCAGCCGAGTCGCAGGTGTGCGTGGCGTCCTCAGGGGAGTGAATGACGTCGCAGTCGGCAGCGATGCGATCTGGTTCGCGGACGTGGCTGAATTCGTGGCCCGCGTGTCGCCGACAACCCTAAGCGTCAACGGCAGGGCGGATCTCGGTGTTATTCCAAGTGCTCTTACGGTTGCATACGGCGCGGTGTGGGTGACGGTGCCGGACCCAAGCGCTCCTCGGGTCGCGTTGTGGCGAATCGACCCACAAACCGTGCGGGTGACGCAGACGACGAGCATCGGCCCAAACCCGACATTCGTCCCGACGCTCGAGCTGACCGCGGGCGCAGGCGCGCTATGGGTGACGAACTACGACGCGGAAACGGTCGTCCGCGTGGATCCCGCATCGGGGAAGGTTACGTCGATCATCAGGATCGGGGGCCATCCGTACGACATCGCCTTCGGGGCCAACCGAGTCTGGGTAACCGTCAGCTAGGGACGAAGAACGGCCCGCCGCGGTCCGGCCAGGAAACCCGCTTCCAGCAGGAGCGGCATGATCTCTGTCTCGCCGACGGGGTCGCTGTCGAAGCGCTCGACAGCGAGACGCTTCTTCGTGCCGCTGTTCTTCACGTGCTGCACGAGCGCCGCGAGTGCGACGCGCAGCCAGCCTTCCTCCGGATCTCGCAGCGGCACGAGTGACCGTCCCCCGCGCTCGACGAACAGCGCCGGCGCGCCGCCGAGCAGGACGACCTGCCCGCCCGCGACACGTGCTGCCCTTGCACCTGCACGCTTCGGCCACGGCAGCGCGGCACCGTACGGCTGCGCCGGGTCCGCAGCAGGCAGGACGAGCGCCTCGGGTTCCTCGCCCTCGCGCGGACGGAGCTCCCGAAGCCGTTCCACTGCACCGGGCAGCGCGAACTGTGCGCCGCCGAGGCCTTCGACGAAATAGCCGCGCCGGCAGACGCCGAGCGTCTCGAGCGCGCGCAGTTCACCGTAGACCGCGCCGTACCCGCCGGGAATTCCCTCGCCGCGCACGCCGTCGCGCGTGACGATGCCCTGCCGCTCCAGCAGCAGCTCCGCAAGTGCACGCGGATCCGGCCGTCCCGGGAAGAGCTTGCCGGTCAGAGACCAGCGTCCCTGTGTTGCAGTGATGCCTGCGGACCGCTGACGCGAGAAACGGCGCGGCCGCCCGCGCTGCTTTTGCGCCGCGTGATAGCGGCGACCGGCGCGCAGCGGCGTCCATGCGTCGTTCGTCACCTCGCCGGCCCAGACGAGATCCCACAAAGCGGGCAGCGCGACCTCGGGCTCGAGCCCGGTCGCGGCAACGAGGTCGTACCAGAACTCCGCGCTGCCACCGAGCGTTTCCCTGATCCTGTCGTGTGCCTCGTCCTCGGGTCGCGCCGCCGCTGCCGGACGGCCGAGCGCCGGCGCGTCCTCGCGGAAGTACAGGGCCACACGATCGAGCCCGGCACCCACCCACACGACCTCGCCCGAAGCGCAAAGCTGGTCGAGCTGACCGGGATTGAAGCCCGGAACGCGGCGTGGCAGCACCTCGGACTCCCACAACGACACGGGCAACGACAGTCCCTGCAGTGGGACGAGCGCTTCACGCAGCGTCGCGCGGCGGTCGATGCCGTGCCAGTGCGGCAGGAAGCGGCCGAACGCCGCCTGCTCGGCGGGCTCGACCTCCTTGCGGAGCGCGGCGAGCGACGCGCGCCGCAGACGCCGCAGCACGTCCGGGTCGCACCACTCACGCTCGGTCCCACCCGGGCGGAGCTCGCCTCGCAGGAGCTTCTCCTGCCGCTCGAGTTGCTGCAGCAAGGGCTCGACGTCGCGCCCGAAGCGCTCGTTCGCCTGAGCGGTCGTGAACGGCCCGCGTCCGCGCGCGTAGCGCGACACGAGCTGCTCGAGAGATTGGTCACCGCCCTCGAGGAAGACGTCCGGCAGACCGCCCGGCGGCATCACGCCGAGGGCGTCGCGGTAACGGCCCGCATCCTCAGCGGCGATCAGCCGGTGCTCGCCGGCGAAGCGCACTAGCAGCGCGCGGCGCTCGCGCAGGAGCGTCTGCGCAAAGCCTTCGTCGTACTCGCCCTCACGTAGGTCTCCGCGCAGGCGCAGCTGGTCGTGGAGCTGGTCGGCGTTGCGCGGGTTGCCGCGCAGTTGCGCCTCGACCTCCTCGACCGCGTCTGCGTCGAGCAGATCGCGCAGCTCCTCCTGCCCGAGGAGCTCGCGCAGAAGGTCGCGGTCGAGCGACAGCGCCTGGGCCCGCCGCTCGGCGGGAGGCGTGTCGTCCTCGTACATGTACGTCGCTATGTAGTCGAAGAGCAGCGATGCGGAATACGGTGACGCCGACGCGGTCTCCACGTCGACGAGATCGATCTCACGCGTGCGCAGCCCTTGCAGCAGCCGCTTCAGGGCCGGCAGGTCGAAGACGTCCTGCAGGCACTCGCGGTAGGTCTCGAGGATGATCGGGAACGAGCCGTAGCGCCGTGCGACCTGCAGCAGGCCCTGCGCCTTGAGGCGCTGCTGCCACAACGGCGTGCGCTGGTCGGGGCGGCGGCGCGGGATCAGCAACGCACGTGCGGCGTTCTCGCGGAAGCGCGCCCCGAAGAGCGCGCTCTGCCCGACTTCCTGCACGACGAGCTCCTCGACCTCGTCCGGCGAGATCACGACGTCGTCGGTCGGCGGCGGCGCGTCCGCGTCCGGAAGATGGAGCGCGATGCCGTCGTCCGACCAGATCGAATGCACCTCCATGCCCAGCGACTCGCGCAGGCGTGCGGAGAGCGCCAGCGCCCACGGAGCGTGCACGCGCGCGCCGAACGGCGTCAGGATGCAGAGACGCCAGTCGCCGATCTCGTCGCGAAAGCGCTCGACGACGACCGTCCGGTCCGACGGCACAGCACCGGTCGCGGCGGCCTGCTCGTTCAGGAACGTCAGCAGGTTGTTCGCGGCCCGTTCGTCGAGGCGATGCTCTTCGGTCAGTCGCTGCAGCGCGACTTTGTGGCTCAGAGCCACTAACTCTCGCGATGCTTTGCCGATCGCCTCGCCGAGCTCGTACGGGCGGCCGACGCCCTCGCCCTTCCAGAACGGAACCGCGCCCGGCACGCCGGGAGCCGGAGAGACGAGCACGCGGTCGCGCGTGATCTCCTCGATCCGCCAGGTCGATGCGCCGAGTAGGAACGTCTGGCCGGCACGCGCCTCGTAGACCATCTCCTCGTCGAGCTCGCCGACACGGCCGCCGCCGTCGATGAGATGCACGCCGAACAGCCCGCGGTCCGGAATCGTTCCGGCGTTCGTCACCGCCAGGCGGCGGACGCCGCTGCGACCGCGGATGACGCCGGCGGTGCGGTCCCAGATGATGCGCGGTCTGAGCTCGGCGAACTC
>JBGPYI010000214.1:0-2343 GCA_041493175.1 Gaiellaceae bacterium
CGAGCTCCATCCCGCGCAACGTTGCCGCCTCACCTGCGGCGTCGCCGTCGAAGCAGAGCCACACGCGCGTCGTCAGTCGCCCAAGCTCCTTCAGCTGCCGTTCCGTGAGCGCGGTTCCCATCGACGCGACAACCGGCTCGATCCCTGCCTGGCTGAGCGCGAGCACGTCGGTGTTCCCCTCGACCACCACCGCGCGCTCCTGCTTCGCTATCGCAGCCCGCGCACGATCGAACCCGTAGAGCAGATCTCCTTTGCGGAATAGCTCGCCTTCGGGCGAGTTGACGTACTTCGCCTTCAGCGGATCGTCCTCTCGCAGCTTGCGCGCCTGAAAGCCGAGCACCCGACCCCGTGCATCCGTGAGTGGAAAGAGCAGCCGCCCGGAGAAGTAGTCGTTGCCGCGCTTGTTTACCAGGCCAGCGGCAACCAGTTCCTCCCGCGTGAACCCGCGCTCGAGCGCCTTGCGCGTCAGCGTCGTTCCGCCAAGCGCGAGTCCCAGCCGGTACTCGCGACATACCTCCTCGCCGAGACCGCGGCCTGCCAGGTAGTCACGCGCCAGCGAGCCCGCCTGCGAGTCCCAGAGGTAACGCTCGTAGAACGACGCGGCGGCTTCGAGCAACTCGAGCAGACGCTCGCGCCGGCGACGCAGAGCATCCTGCTGCGGGGTCGTCTCCTCGTACTCGATCTGGACGTTGAAGCGGTCGGCGAGCCATTCGATCGCTGCAGCGAAATCGAGCTGCTCGGTTTCCCGCACGAACGTGATCAGGTCGCCCTTCGCCCCGCAGCCGAAGCAGTAGTAGAACTTGTCCACCGCATTCACCGAGAAGCTCGGCGTCCGCTCCTCGTGGAACGGGCAGCGGCCCATGTAGCGTGCGCCCGTCTTGCGGAGCTGGGTGCGCTCGGACACCACCGAGACCATGTCCGCGGCGGCTTTGACCTCCTCGACCGATGTGTCCTTGATCCTCGCCACTACAGCTCGGCAACGTAGCTCAGCGCGAAACGGTCCGTCATGCCTGCGATGAACTCGACGATCTGCTCCGGCTCGTCCCCACGCTCGGCGAGGTGCTCGAAGATCCGGCGCACAGTCGCCCGGGCCCGCTCCTGCTCCAGTCGCGCGTGCGGGCCGAGATAGACCCGCTCGAACATGAACGACCGGAGCGCGAGCATCGCCCCGCCGATGTCCTCGCTCTGGACGATGTCTCCGGCACGCTCGGAGCTCTCGACCAGGTCGTGCACCAGCGTGTCGATGCGCCGCGAGCCCCGGTCGCCCAGGAGCGCAACCTCCTCGTGGGGCAGCTCCGCCGGGTCGAGGATCCCGAAGCGGACGGCGTCGTCGATGTCGTGGTTGATGTAGGCGACACGGTCGACGATCCGCACGATCTTGCCCTCGAGCGTCGCCGGCTCCTGCGGGCCCGTGTGCGTGAGGATCCCGTCGCGAACCTCCCCCGTCAGGTTCAGCGACTCAGCGATCCGCAGCGACTGCTCGTTGTGCCGAAAGCGGCGGCCGAAGCGATCTTGCAGCGCGGCGTCGAGCGCCTCCTCGCCCGCATGGCCGAACGGCGGGTGCCCCATGTCGTGGCCGAGCCCGACCGCCTCGACGAGGTCTTCGTTCAGCCGCAGTGCACGCGCCACGCCGCGCGCGATCCCGGTCGTCTCGAGCGTGTGGGTCATCCGCGTGCGGTAGTGGTCGCCTGCGGGATCGATGAAGACCTGCGTCTTGCCCTTCAGGCGCCGAAACGGTTTCGAATGCAGGATCCTGTCGCGGTCACGCTGGAACGGCGTGCGCAGGCGGCAATCATCCTCTGGGTGGAGTCGTCCACGCGTCTCGTAGGAGCGGACCGCCAGCGGCGACAACCACCGTTCCTCCTGCTCGCGCACCTGAGCCTCGAAGGCGTCCGCGACTCTTCCCGCAAGTTCCGGCATGGGTTCCAGGCTAGATGATGATCGGAACGGTTCCGCCATCCGCGCTCCAGGCGGAACCCGTCACGTAGGAAGCACGCTCCGAGCAGAGAAATGCAATGACAGAGGCGATTTCGTCGGGCTCTGCCAGTCGACCCAGCGGACGCGCCGCTCCAACGGCTTCCAGTACTTGTACACGCGTCTTAATAGAGGCGGCCGCCTGCTGGTCTGCCAAACCCCCTTCGTCAAGCCACGACGGGGTCGCCGTCGGGCCGGGGGCGACGGCGTTGCAGCGGATGCCGTGCTTGGCGTAGAGATCGGCCACGAGGCGTGAAAGTGAGAGCACTGCCGCCTTCGTCACCGAGTAGTTCGGCATCCCGGTGGACGGGCGCTTGCCCGCCGTCGACGACACATTCACGATCGTGCCGGCGCCCGCCTCCTTCATCC
>JBGPYI010000180.1:0-4914 GCA_041493175.1 Gaiellaceae bacterium
AGCCCAGGGGCGTAGCTCAGTTGGTAGAGCGGCGGTCTCCAAAACCGTAGGCCGGGGGTTCGAGTCCCTCCGCCCCTGCCTCTCCGGCGCGAGATCCGGCTCGCCTTCGGCGAGCCATGATGATCTCGCGCCGTTCGCGTTTCGATCCCGACCGACCTGACCGCGCCGGGCGTCGCCCGGCGCTGCGGCGAAGGGGAATGAAATCTCGAAGCGAGTGCTGTTGAGTGGGACCGCATGCCCCGCCTTCTTGGCCTCGTGCTTGGAGTCGCCGTCGCCGTTGGAATGGTCGCTGCTCGCCCTGCTCCTGTCGAGTCGACGCACCTGAAGATCATCGTTGGGGTCACCGACGACACGGCCAAGTGGATGACCCGGCAGGACGGGATCGTCGGCGTCCACCGCGATCTGCGCCTGATGGCGGTACGCGTGACGGTCCCGTGGAAGCCCGGCCAGGTCCGGCCCACGAAGCTGCAACAGGTCTATCTCCACCGCATCGCGCGGATGATCCAGCTCAACGACCGCATCGTCCTCGCGGTCTACAACGTCGCGCGGTACGCACCCACTGAGCCGCGTGCCCGCAACCAGTACTGCGCCTTCCTTGGCGGAGTCGTGCGGCAGATTCCGCTCATCCACGACGTCGAGATCTGGAACGAGGCGAACTCGCCGGCCTACTGGCCGCAGGACGCAGGCGCGACGGCGTATGGCGCGCTCCTCGCACGTTGCTACGACGTGCTGCACAGCCGCCCGGGCCCGATCAACGTCATCAGCTCGACAGCCTCGCGGCACGATCCGGCCGGATTCGTCTTCGACCTCGGCGCTGCGTATCGCTCGAGCCCGCGGCTGCGCCCGCTCTTCGACACGTTCGGGCACAACCCGTACCCGGAGCACTCTGCGGAGCCGCCCTGGATCCTGCACGAGGATTCCGATCTGATTGCAGAGGGAGACTACGAGACGCTGATGAACGTCCTCCGGACGTCGTTCGAGGGAACGCCGCAGCCGCTGCCCGGCACGCGCGGCGTGAGCATCTGGTACGTGGAGGACGGCTTCCAGACGGTGGCCCCGGCAGCGAAGCGGCGCTACTACCGCGGCCGCGAGAACGACGTGCATTCCGTTCCAGCTCTGGCGCCGCAGGGGGAAGACGGCGTCGTCGACCAGGCCACACAACTGCGCGACGCGATCCTGCTCGCGTACTGCCAGCCGGCAGTCTCCGGCTTCCTCAACTTCGGGTTGCTCGATGAAGACAAGCTCGGAGGCTGGCAGTCCGGCCTCCTGTGGCGTGACGGGTCGCGCAAGCCCTCGTACGACGCCTTCAAGTCGGCGATCGCCGAAGTCCGCAGGCGGGACACCGACTGCAGCAAGGTCCGCGGCGCCCCGGCAGGCTGAGCACACCGCAAGAAGCCGCGCCAGAACGGCGTCTACTTGCCGGCGAGATGGGGACGCCGGTCAGAGGGGCTTTCCTATCTCGCCTTCTCCTTCGCGGTAGGCTGCGCCGCCCGTGCGCGTCTCATTTCTCGTCCCCGCCTACAACGAAGCGGCGACCATCGTCGAGCTACTCGACCGCGTCTCCCGGCTCGAGCTGGAGAAACAGATCGTGGTCGTGGACGACGGCTCGACGGACGGCACCGGTGACCTCGTCGAGACGTGGCGGAGCGGACGCGACGACGTCGTCCTCGTCCTCGTCCGCCAGGAGAACCGAGGCAAGGGTGCGGCAGTGCGCGCGGCGATTCCCCACGCCGATGGTGACATCTGCGTCATCCAGGACGCCGACCTCGAGTACGACCCGGCCGACGTTCCTGCGTTGATCGACCCGATCGAGCGCGGGAGCGCGGACGTGGTCTTCGGGTCACGCTTGTCGGGCGGCAAGCCTCAGCGCGTGTACATGTTCTGGCATCTCGTCGGCAACCGCTTCCTGTCCCTGCTGACGAACGTCCTCTACAACACGACGCTCTCGGACATGGAGACCGGCTACAAAGCGTTCCGCACGGAGGTCCTGCGCTCGCTCGACCTCCGCCAGGACGGCTTCGGCATCGAGCCCGAGATCACGGCGAAGATCTGCAAGCAGAAGCTGCGCGTGTACGAGCTTCCGATTGCCTATTACGGCCGGACCTACGCAGAGGGGAAGAAGATCACATGGAGGGACGGCTTCAAGGCGGTCCGCGTCCTGCTCAGCGTCCGCCTGTTCGGCTGACGTTCGTCGCAGCTGCGGTCTTCGTCGCTGCGCTCGCCGCATCGGCGTTGTTCGGCGCGAACGAGGTCCGGCACCATGTCGCGCAATCCGTGGCGCGTGACTCGAAGCTCACGCCGGCCGAGCGACGACACGCTGCCGGAGACCGGCTCGGCTTCGAAGCGGCGCCGTTCGACGCGTTCCGGGTGCAACTGCAGCCTCGAGAGCGCTACGCGGTCGACGTCCCGCCGGGCGCCAAGGGACTATTCATCACCCGGGGCGCCGTCGTCCGCGCCTACGCGGCGTTCTACTTTCTGCCTGCGATCCAGGTCAAGCAGGCGGATCACGTCTTTCGCTATCGATTCCGATGAGGGTGGCCGCGCTGCTCGGCGCGAATGCGCTGATGCTCGTGGCCGGCCTCGGCGTGCTGCCGCTGCTCGGCGTCGCGCGTTCGTGGCGCCTGCTCGTCTTCCGGTGCGGCCTTGCCTACCTCTGCGGCATCCTGCTCGTCGGGATCGTCTCCGCACACCTCGCGCTCGTGCACGTGAGCTTCGGCTGGATCGGGCTCGCGCTGCTGGCCGCTCTGTCTCTCGGGTTCTGCGCGTGGCGCCTGAACGGCACTGAACGTCCGGGCTGGCGTCGGCCGGACTGGATCGACGCGGCCGGTTTCGCCGCTCTCGTCGCGCTGATGATCGACTACGGGCGCGCCTTCCGGGTCGCGCCGCTGAATCGCTATGACGCCTGGGCGATCTGGGCGCTCAAGGGTCATGCGCTCTACGCCTTCGGCTGGGCCGACCCCGTCGTGTTCGCCGGCGCGTCCTACCGGTTCGCCAACCTCGACTACCCGTTGCTGCTCCCCTCTCTCGAAGCGGTCGACTTTCGCGCGATGGGCGCGTTCGACACGCGGCTCCTGCACGTGCAGTTCCTGCTCTTCCTCGTCGCGGCGCTGCTGGCGCTCTTCGCACTCCTGCGCGACCGCGTGCCCTCTCCCATTCTCTGGCTCTCGCTTTTTGCTCTGGCGCTGGCGCCGGCGGTGTTCGACCAGCTGCTAACCGCCTACGCGGACCTCCCGCTCGCACTCGTGTTCGGCGTCGGTACTGGGGCCGCCGGCCGCTGGGTGATCACAAACGAACGTTGGGCCCTCGCGCTGGCGACGTTCTGCTTTGCCGGCACGCTGCTGACGAAGAACGAGGGCTCGCTCTTCGTCCTCGCGGTCTTCCTCGGCCTCCTGGCAGCGGCCCACGCGCGTTGGCGTGCGCTGGCACTCGCGGCCGCGGTGGACGTCCTGCTCCTGCTTCCCTGGCGAATCTACGTCCACAGCCATGATCTCCGTGACATCAACTACAGCCTCGGCGACAGCTTCGACTACGAGCATCTGCGCGGCAGGTTCGGAGCCGGACCGATCGCCTTCAGGACGCTCGCCGGCCAGATGCTCGATCCACAGCACTGGGGACTCCTGATGCCGATTTTCGCGGTGCTCCTCGTTGCCGCTCTACTGACCGGCTTGCGGGCGCTTCCGCTCTTCGCGCTCGTCTGGACGGTCGTCGCGTGGCTGGGCTTGAGCTGGATCTACGTCATCTCCCACTTCGAGTACAGCTCGTACCTCGACTCCACCAAGGGGCGGGTGGTCGCGTCCATCGTCGTGGGCAGCGGGGCGCTCGTGCCCTTGCTGGCAGCTGAATCCTGGGCGCGCCTCAGCGCTCGCGGCCGAGACCGAGCTCGGACCGGCAACGGATGAATTCCTTGACCTCGTGGAGGAACCGCGAGCAGTCGGCTTCGTGCTCGTATCAGACGAGCGCAAGCTGCTGGTGGCTGGCCAGTCCCGAAACGCCGACCCCGACGAGCCGAAGTGCGCCGGGGCGGTCGGCGAGCGCGCGGTCCAGGAGCGCGCAGGCGAGCTCTCCGATCTTTGTCGGCTCGTCGATGCCGACGCGTAAAGAGGTCGAGCGCGTGCGGATCGAGAAATCGGTGTAGCGCAGCTTCGTCGAGACGGTGCGCGCTGTTCGTCCGGTGCCCTGCAGCGTCTCCGAGAGGCGGTCGGCCATTCGGCGCAGCTCCGCGTGTAGCTGCGCGCGATCGGTCAGGTCCCGCTCGAAAGTGTTCTCGACGCTGATCGAGATGCGCTGCGTCTGGAGCTCGAACCCGCGCGGATCGATCCCGCGCGCCCGGTCGTGCAGGATGCGCCCCACGCTGCCGGGGAGCACGCGGCGGAGTTCGACGTCGCCGAGCGCGGCCAGCGAGCCGATGGTCGCGACGCCCGCGACGAGCAGGCGCTCTTCCGCTTTCGGGCCGACTCCCGGGAGCCGACGCACGTCGAACGGCGCCAGGAAGCTCCTCTCCTGGCCCGCTGGCACTACGGTCAGTCCGCCGGGCTTGCGGTGGTCGCTGGCGATCTTCGCGACCACCTTCGACGTGGAGACGCCGAGCGCGCACGACAGGCTCGTGGCCGCGCGGACGGCCGTCTGAACGGCTTCGGCGACCTTGCGGGCCTCGAGAAACGTCTGCGCGACCTCGCCGATGTCGAGGTACCCCTCGTCGAGCCCGGTCCTCTCCACCGTAGGGACGACCCCGCGCACCGTCTCCCACACATGCTGCGAGTACTCGCGATAGAGGGAGTGGCGGGCGCGGACGAAGACGGTTTGCGGGCAGCGCCTGAGCGCCTCGGCGCAGCTCATCGCTGAGTGAATGCCGAACTTCCGCGCGACGTAGTTCGCGGTCGCAACGACACCCCGTCCGTGCGGGTCGCCCCCGAC
>JBGPYI010000092.1:0-8174 GCA_041493175.1 Gaiellaceae bacterium
CGGACGCTTCAGCGCCCGTGCCCGCACGGAAGGGAACAACCGCCAGCGCCCACACCCATGAGAGTGCGCGGGCTGCGCCCGCGCACGTTCCCGCGAAGCGGCGTACCCAACTCTGAGCGAAAGCGAAGCTTTCGCTCAGCTCGAATCCCGAGCGAAAGCGTCAGCTTTCGCTCGGGATAAAGCGAACCGCTTCGATTTCCGGGAGCTCCGGCACGAGCGCACGCCAGAAGGTGCCGCCGTTCTCCGACAGGTAGAGGCGGTTCCGTCCTGCGAAGAGCATCACGTCCGGGTTGTTCTCGTCGATCGCCACCGCGAAGCCGGCGGGCAGGCCGCCGCCCGCTTCACGCCACGTGCGGCCCGCATCATTGGAGATCGCGAGCGGCGGGCGCCGGTCGACGACTGCGACCACGGTCGCACCCGCAGCTGCTGCTGCGACGACGCGCGGAAGCTCGACCGCGACGCGCGGCGATTCGAAATCGTCGCCCGCGCCGATCACCTCCTCGGCTTCGACGTCTACGACGTACGTTCCGGAGGCCGTCCGGACAGCTGCGGTCACGTCAGTCTTCCCGTCAGCAGCGCTCCGACGACGCCGGTCGCCTGCCGCGCCGCCGACACCGGGGCCATGCCCTGCGACCTACCCGCTAGGTAGGCAGCTGAAAAGGCGTCGCCGGACCCTGTCGGGTCCACCGCGACCGGCCACGCCCCGACCTCTTCCGAGCGGCCGTTGAAGTACACGCGCGACCCACGTTCGCCGAACGTGACCAGCACCTCGGGAACGCCGAGCTCGTCGATCGCGCCGACGACCTCCGCCTCCTCTTCGGCCAGCTTGAGAATCTGCACGTGCTCGAGCATCGCCGGATCGAAGTTCGTGTCGAGCCGCAAGGGTCCCGGCTCGGAGGCGCGCACGAGACCCTGGCCGTCGAGTGAGAGGTGCCGTCCGCGCGCGAACGCCGCGAGCGTCTCGGCGGGGAAGTCCGATCGCAGCAGCGGTGCAACGTGGATCCAACCTCCCGGTGGCACGACGGCGGCGTCTTCCGGCGTCCACGGGTCGCCCGGCTGCACGACGGTCATGATTCGCGTGTCGCCCTCGTAGTGGAAGGAGAACGACGTGGTCGTCGTCCCCTCGAGGGAGACGACCGGCAGCCCGAGGGCGGTCAGATGACGTGTGTAGCGGACCCGATCTTCGGGCCCGCAGCGCGTGAAGATCGTTCCGCGTGTGCCGAGTACACGCCAGGCACGTGAAGCGTAGTACGGCGCGCCGCCGATTCGCGGCGGGCCGCCGTCAACGACGTCCCGGGAGAGGTTCCCGACGAGCGCGAGCGGCGGCACGCGACGAGCCTAGCGTCACCGCCGCAGCCGTTAGCAGGAAGGCGACCGCGAAGCTCGGCACGGAGGCGCCGATCTGATACGACGGCGCCGGCAGATGGCTGACCCATCGGCTCCAGAAACCGAGATCCGTCGGCTGGTTCAGCCATTCGTACGCGAGGAAGCCGGCAAGCCACGCGACGATGTTGGCCGGGCGGAAGGCAGGCCCTTCGAAGACGTGACGTCGCGTGTAATGAGCCCCCGCGAGCAGCCAGTCGGCGACGAGTACGCCGAGGAGGGGAACGAACACCGCGCCGAGCAGCAACAGAAAGCGCTGGTAGCTGCGCATGTCGATCGCGAGGGCGCCGCCGGTCGCGAGCACGGAGGCGCCGACGATCAACGCGCGCTGCGAGATCCACGGGAACAAGTTCTGCGTCGAGACGGCGGCGGAGTACACATTGGCGAACGCTTCGTCCGTCTCGTCGACCGTCAAGGCGAGCAGAGCAAGGGCCGCCGCGAGCCCGCCGCCGGCGATCGCGACCAGGATCAGCTCGGGACGATTCGGATCGACGTTGCGCGACAGGACGAGGATGGAGCCGAAGCCGAACTGGAACAGCGTCGGCAGGAGGTAGCCGATCCCCACGCCGAAGAACGCGCTGCGCCGATCGCGCGAGAAGCGGGTGTAGTCGGCCACGAGCGGCGCCCACGAGACCGTGACCGCGACGACCGTGTCGACCGCTAGCCAGAACGATCCTTTGTGCCCACCTTCCGACCAGATGCGGTGGAGGTGGGCACCGTTGGCGATCCACCAGGCGAGATAGATCACCGAGGCGAGGACCGCCCAGATGGCGAACTTGCGCACGAAGCGGCGCACGAATCCGATGGGACCGAGGAGTGCGAGCACGGCGGCCACCGCGCCGAAGACCAGCTTCCAGATCCAGACGCCCTTGAAGCCGAAGAGCTTGTCGCACAGCAGACCGGCTGCGGTCGCGATCACGATCAGCTCGAAGATCGCCCAGCCCAGGCACTGGAGCACGTTGAGCGCGGTCGGCAGATACGAGCCGCGGCGCCCGAGCGGCGCGCGCTGGAGCACCATCGTGGGTACGCGTGCGTCGGCACCGATGAGCGCGGCGACTGCGAGCATCAGGTTTCCGATCAGCGCCCCGACGAGCGTCGCCGCGAGCGCGTCGTGCAGCGGCAGATCGAAGTAGGCCGGCAGGACGAGCACGAGCAGCGAGATGCCGAGGTTCGTCCAGAGCAGCGTCGTGTCGAGCAGACCGAGCACCCGCAGGCGCTCCGGTACCGGCTCGATTCCCCACTGTGGCGTCTCCCGCATGCGCTCGCTCCCTTCGCTGGTCCTAACCAGATCAGGTTCCACGGGTGTGATCTCAGCGCCGCCGTTGCAGCGCACCCCGGCGTCGCTAGGGTAGCGGGCCGATGCTCGCGGCACGCCTCTTTGCTCTGTCCCTGGCGGCGGTCCTGATGGCTCTCGCGGGTTGCGGAAGCAGTCCGAAGATCGTGACCAAGGCGGAGTACCAGCGCGACCTCGCAAGGTCCGGCCAGGCGGTGACGCTCGCCGGGCAGCAGCTCGGCAAATCGATCACCGTCGTGGACTTCAGCGGCGCGGTCGCAGATCTCCAGAAGGCTCTTCGAGACGGCGAGAAGAAGCTCGGCGGTCTCGAACCGCCGGCAAATGCCCGGGCCGGCAACAAGCATCTGGCGCAGGCCTTCGGCGATCTTGCCGACGCGCTCGAGCCGGTGAAGGCAGCGCGCAGCATGGTGAAGGCGCGGGAGGCGCTGGGCCGACTGGGGAAATCGGATGCGATCAAGGAGGGCCGCGCGGCCATACTCGAGCTGTCCCGGCTCGGGTATGCCGTCGACGCTGCCGGACCGTAGCCGAGCAGTTTGCCTAGGTAATGCATATGCAGTAAGATGCCGCTCCGTGGCACGCACCTACACGGCTGGTGAGGCTGCGCGCGCGCTCGGGATCAGCCTCGACACGCTCCGTCGCTGGGACCGGCAGGGGCGGATTCGTGTCCAGCGTGACTCGGCCAACCGGCGTGTCGTTCCGGCCCGGGAGGTCGAGCGTTTGCGCGGCGACGATCGCAGGACGCTCAGCGCCCGGAACCGCCTCGAGGGCGTCGTCCGGGAGGTGAAGATCGACGGCCTGCTCGCCGAGGTCGAGCTCGACGTGACGAAAGGTGGTCGGCTCGTCGCAGTGATCACGCGCGAGTCGGCGGAGAGTCTCGGGCTCACGCCCGGGGTGTCCGCCGCCGCAGTCGTCAAGGCGACTTCGGTCATGGTCGAGCGGTGAAGCGCCTGCTCGCGGTGGTGGTCGCCGCGTTGGCGCTGCCCGCATCCGTCTCGGGCGGGACGCCGATCACCGTCTTCGCCGCCGCTTCGCTCACGCAGGTCCTGCCGCGCATCGACAAGGGGCCGCGCTACAGCTTCGCCGGGTCCGATCAGCTCGCGATCCAGATCCAGCAGGGGGCGCCTGCGGACGTGTTCGCGGCGGCGAGCCCGAAGCAGCCGGAGCTTCTGTTTCGCAACGGCCTCGTGCGCAAGCCCGTCGTCTTCGCGACCAACAAGCTGATCGTGCTCGTGCCCCGTGCGAATCCGGCAAACATCCGCACCGTGTACGACCTCCGGCGCGAGGGACTGAAGATCGTCATCGGAGACGGCAGCGTTCCGATCGGGACGTACACGCGGCAGATCCTCGACGCTCTGAGCATCACCGCCGAGGTGACCAGGAACGTCGTCAGCCAGGAGACGGACGTGAAGGGAATCGTCACGAAGGTCGCGCTCGGCGAGGCGGACGCAGGCTTCGTCTACCTAACGGACGCGAAGCCCGTCGCCTCACGCACACGCTCCATCGCGCTGCCCGCCTGGGCGCAGCCCGCGATCCGCTACGAGATCGCCGTCGTGAAGGCGAGCCCGCGACCGGAGGCTGCGAAGGCGTTCGTGAAGAAGCTGCTCTCCAAGCGCGGACGGCTCTTGCTGAAGCAAGCCGGCTTCGGGCTGCCGGAGCAGGCGTGAGAGCGCTCTTCGCCGCCCTGCTCGCGGTCGCGACGGCGGTTGCCCTCGCGTTCCTGCTCCTGCCGATCGCGGCCATCTTCCTCCGTGTCCCTCCGGGCGATCTCTTCGGCGCGCTCGGGCACGGCGTCACGCGCGACGCACTGCTGGTCAGCATCAAGACGAGCGCGATCGCGCACGCAGCCGTGCTCCTGATCGGCACTCCGGCTGCGTATCTGCTCGCGCGGCGGCGCTTTTGCGGCCGCGGTGTCGTGCTGACCCTGATCGAGCTCCCGCTGGTCCTGCCGCCCGCGGTGGCAGGGATCGCGCTCCTCGCCGCTTTTGGCCGGGTCGGCTTGCTCGGCGGGGAGCTCGACGCGCTCGGCATTCAGATCCCGTTCACGCAGGCAGCCGTCGTGCTCGCGGTCGCCTTCGTCGAGAGCCCCTTCTACTTCCGCGGCGCGATCGCGGCGTTCGAGGCTGTGGACGGGACGCTCGTCGACGCGGCACGCACGCTGGGCGCCAGTCCGGCGCGCGTCTTCTTGCGCGTTGCGCTGCCGCTCGCAGCCGGAGGTCTCGGCGCAGCCTCAGCGCTCGCACTCGCCCGAGGCCTCGGCGAGTTCGGCGCGACGATCATCTTCGCGGGCAGCCTGCAGGGAGTGACTCAGACCCTCCCGCTCGCGATCTACTCGCAGTTCGAACAGGACTTCGACACGGCGCTCGCGATCAGCGCCCTGTTCATCATTGTCGGTGCCCTCCTACTCGTCACTCTGAAGCTCTACGGATGGCTTCGCTTCGCGTCGATCTTTCGCTCCCGCTTCGCGCCTTCGACCTCGAGCTAGCGCTCGAGGCGGGGCCGGAGACGGTCGCGCTCGTCGGTCCGTCCGGTGCGGGCAAGACGTCGGCGCTGCGCGCGATCGCGGGCCTCGCCCGGCCCGCGCGCGGCACCGTCGAGTGCGGCGGTGATGTCTGGTTCGACTCCGAGAGGCGGATCGACCGCCGTCCCGAGGAGCGCTCGGTCGGCTTCGTGTTCCAGGAGTACGCGCTCTTTCCGCATCTGAGCGTCGAGCAGAACGTCACCTTCGGCGGGGGACGCGCGGACGGACTGCTGCGGCGGCTGCGAATCGAGCACCTCGCCCGCGCGAAGCCGTCCGAGCTGTCCGGGGGCGAACGCCAGCGCGTCGCACTCGCTCGCGCGCTCGCTCGGGAGCCGCGAGTGCTTCTCCTCGACGAGCCGATGGCTGCGCTCGATCCGCACACACGCGGGAAGGTGCGGGCCGAGCTGCACGATCTACTGCGCGAGCTCGCGCTGCCGGCCATCCTCGTCACGCACGACTTCGAGGATGCGGCTGCCCTCGCCGACCGGGTCGGGGTGCTCGTCGACGGCCGCCTGCGGCAGCTCGGCGCACCGGCGGAGCTTCTGGGCTCGCCGGCGGATCCGTTCGTCGCCGAGTTCGCCGGCGCCAACGTCCTCGACGGGATCGCCGAGAGCGGCCCGGTCGGGCTAACGCGGTTCCACCTCGACGCCGAGCATGTCGTGTACTCCACCGACGAGGCCCGGGGCCGCGCGGCGCTCGTGGTCTATCCCTGGGACGTCTCGCTCGCTCGCCTGGCCGCCGACGATTCGGCTCTGAACCACCTGCGGGGCGAGATCGTTTCCCTCGTCCAAGTTGGAAATCGCGTCCGCGTACGGCTCCCGTTCCTGACTGCGGAGATCACCGCGGCTTCGGCGCAGCGGCTCGCGCTCCGCCCGGGAGAGACGGTCGTCGCGAGCTTCAAGGCCACGCAGGCCCGCCTGCTCCCCGCCGATTAGAGCTGAGGCTAGACCGGTAGTTCCGGGGCGAGGCGCTCGGCCAGCGCCTCCGCGACTCCCCGGCCAACTTCTGGCGAGTGCTTCAGCAGCGCGCCAAAGTCCCGTTCGGTGATCACGAGCACGCGGACGTCGGTGGTCGCCGTGACGGTCGCCGTGCGCGGCATCTTCGTGACGAGTGCGATCTCGCCGAAGAAGTTGCCCTCACGCATGGTGTTGATGCTCTTGTCGCCCTTCGTCACGTCCGCCTCGCCCTGGAGCAGGACGAAGAACTCGCGGCCGCGATCGCCTTCCTCGGCCATGACCTTTCCTTTGGGGAGGTCGAGCTCGTCCGCGATGTGGGCGACCTCCTCGAGCCCTTTCTTCGAGAGCTTCGAGAAGAGCGGCACCTTCTTGATCAGCTCGACCTTTCCGTCCTTGCCGAGATGCATGTGGCGACTGTAACTGCCTTCCGGCCTGTTGGCTACGGTGAGGAGATGGGTGTCGTTCCGGCCGTTTTCGGGGCTGCGGCCGGCCTTGCGGGTCTGCTGCTGGTCTTCCTCGGCGTCTCGATCTCGGCTTTCCAGTCGTTCGCGGGTGACGCGCCCGCCGCGGCGACGGCACGGTTCCGGCGCGCCGGCGGGTGGATCCTCGGCGCGTTTCTGCTCGGCCTTGTCACCGTCGCCGTCTCGTTCGCCTGGCTGCTCTCGCCGCACCGGACGCTGCGCGATGCGGCCGCGGTGCTGTTCGCGATAGAACTCGCCGCCACGGCATGGGCGGCCGTCACCACGACGCGCGTCGTCCTGTGGCGCTGAGTCTCAACAAGCTGAAGCGCCTGGGCGACGCCGGGCTCACCGACCTCTTCGAGGCGGACCGCAAGCTCTGGACGGCGATGGCGAAGGACGCCCACGCGTACACAAGCAAGTTCGTGCGCGGCTCGGGCAACGCGGTGAGGCCCGACGACGTCGTCCCCACGCTGACGCCGGCCCTCGAGGTCTCGGATCGCTTGCGGACGTATCTCGCCGAACGCAAGCTCTCGCAGAACTACTGGTACACGTGGTTTGCAGAGCTGATCGTCGACCGCCTCTGGAGTGACCTAAACTGAGGGCCGTGGCGACGACGCCGGATGCGGACGTGCAAGCGAGAGAGTTCATCGACCGCGTCGTCGAGTCCCACCGCAAGAACGGCTACGGCGTGAAGCTTTCGAAGAGGCGCTATGAGGAAGCGGTCGCGCGCGTCGCAGCGAGCTTCCGCGGGCTCAGCGACGCCTCAAAAGGCCGAGCCGCCTAACGACACCGTCTTGGGGTCTGACCTCAAGACAGCGGCCGAAAGCGTCAGGTCTGCAGGAGCCGGCGCAGGACGTACTGCAGGATCCCGCCGTGACGCAGGTATTCGCGCTCGCGCGGGGTGTCGAGCCGGACGCGCGCGCGGAACTTCTTCCCGTCGGCGCGCACGGTCACCTCGTCGGCGTTCCCGTTCTCGACACCTTCGACCGCGAACTCCTCGCGCCCGGTCAAGCCGAGGGTCGTGGGCGTTTCGCCCTCCGGGAACTGCAGCGGCAGGATTCCCATCATCAGCAGGTTCGAGCGGTGGATCCGCTCGTAGGACTCGGCGATCACTGCGCGCACGCCGAGCAGTTTCGGTCCCTTGGCGGCCCAGTCGCGCGACGAGCCGGAGCCGTACTCCTTTCCTGCGATGACGATAAGCGGCACTCCCTCGGCGAGGTAGCGCGCGGATGCCTCGAAGATCGTCAGCTCATCGCCGCTCGGAAGGTGGATTGTCAACGTTCCCTCCGAGCCCGGTACGAGCAGATTCCGCAGCCGCACGTTCGCGAACGTGCCGCGCACCATCACCTCGTGGTTGCCACGTCGCGAGCCGTACGAATTGAAGTCCTTCCGCTCGACGCCGTGCTCGACGAGGTACTTGCCGGCGGGGGAGTCCGGCTTGATCGCGCCGGCCGGCGAGATGTGGTCGGTCGTGACGGAGTCGCCGACCATGACGAGGCAGCGCGCACCCGCGACGTCCTCGACGGCGGCGGGCTCGCGTGGCATCCCCTCGAAGTACGGAG
>JBGPYI010000116.1:0-7037 GCA_041493175.1 Gaiellaceae bacterium
CGACTCGGGCGAGTCCGAGCCGTGCACGAGATTGTCGGGCATCGAGCTCGCCAGGTCGCCGCGAATCGAGCCCGGCTCCGCGTCGGCGGGATTCGTCGCGCCGATCGTCTTGCGCAGCGTCGCGATCGCGCCCTCGCCCTCGACGACGAGGGCCAGCGTCCGCCCGGACGTGATGAACTCGACGAGCTCGCCGAAGAACGGCTTCTCGCGATGTTCGGCGTAATGGGTCTCCCCGAGCTTACGGTCGACGTGAATGAGCTTGCCGGCGAGCAGCGTGAAGCCGCGGCGCTCGATGCGCGCAAGGATTTCGCCGGCGAGCTTCCGCTGCACGGCGTCGGGCTTGATCAGGATGAGCGAGCGCTCGACCGCCATCGGCGGACGAGTCTACTCGGCGCGTCGCCTGCGCCTGGGCGGCCGCACCTCGAAGGTCGGGAAGTCGACCGCAGACGGCTCCACCGGCGTCTCGCAGTACGGGCACACCTGCCAGAGCGCTTCGAGCGGCGCCTTGCAGTTGACGCAGGCCTGCTTCAGCTTCGTCGTGCAGACGGGACAGACGAGAAACTCGTTCGACACCTCCGCGCGGCAGACCGGGCAGTACAGATCGCGACGGGCCAACCGCTCCTCCATCGCCTTGATCTCGAGCTCGCGCTCCCGCACGTCCTCGAGGTACTCGGGCGGACGGAAGAGCATGTACACGAGCGCGCCGATGTAGGGAATGATCAATCCGATCGCGACCGCGGTGGCGATCAGGACCGGGTCCTCGATCCGGCGCTTGGCGTCTTTGTAGACCCAGTAGCCCACGGCGAGCCAGAACGCGATCAGGAAGAAGAAGAGCAGGTTGCGGATCACCTGCCACGTGCCCGAGGCGAAGAAGTCGTGGATGCCCGTGAAGGTGCTGGCGATCACAGAAGGATTCTTCCTATTACGTACCCGGCAAGAAACGCGAGCCCGACGATCGCCGCCAAGACGAAGGCGGCGAAGGCAAAGACGATCAGCCTGTCGCCAACGTTCGCCATCGTACGCTCTCATCCTTGGCCAGATCGGCCAGGAGGTAAAGGGAACCCGTGACGAGGACCGGCTCGCCGAGGGCCCGGGCGTGTGCGAGCGCCTCGGCCGGGTCCTCGATCGGCTCGACGTGGGAGAAGAAGGGACCCGCTCGCCGGGCCAGCTCTGCCGCGGACAGGGCACGCTCGTTGCTCGACGAGGTGGCCACGAGCCGGTCCCCGAGCACGGAGAGAGCCGCGAGCATCCCGTCGACATCCTTGTCCGCGAGGATCGAGGCGACGACGACGTAGCGGGCGCTCGGTAAACGCGGCAGCGCATATCCGAGGCCGGCGAGATTGTGGGCGCCGTCCCAGATCTCGAGCGGGTCCTCGCTGAGTCGTTCGAGACGGCCCGGGAGTTGCACCTCGATGTGGCCGTCTACCGACCGCCCGAGGAAGGCCTCGGCAGCCGCCAGGCCCAGGGCGAGGTTGCTGCGGCCGGCGCAGACGACCTGTGCCGCGCCGTTCGCGCGTGCGAGTTCCTCCCACTCCGGCTCGCCGAGCACCACGGTCGCACCGGGCTGCACGACCGCGAGCTTCTCCGCGGCGATCGCCTCCCGCGTCGTGCCGAGCACCTCGGTGTGCTCGAGCGCGACGTTCGTCACCACCTGAACCGGTGAACGCAGGACGTTGGTCGCATCGTGCCGCCCGCCGAGCCCGGCCTCGACGACGGCCACGTCGACGCCGGCTGCCGCGAACTCGGCAAGCGCCGCGGCGGTGAGCACCTCGAACTGGGTCGCCTCGAGCCGCTCGGCTTCGGCACGCACGCGCTCGATCGCCGTTTCGAAATCCGCCTCCCCCCCGCGCACGCGGATCCGGTCGCTCCAACCGCGCACATGCGGCGAGAGGTACGCGCCGACGGACAGCCCGTCGGCTGCGAGCAGTGCTTCGATCGTGCGCGTCACCGTCGACTTGCCGTTCGTCCCGACGACGTGAATCGATGGGTAGCGGAGTTGAGGATCGCCGAGTGAGGCGAGCAGCGCCTCGATGCGCTCGAGCCCGAAGCCGTCCCTCGGCCATGGACTCAGCGACTCGACGTACTCAGTTGCTGATGGCATCGAGCTCCCGCCGGTAGCGCGCGAGCTTCTCGCGCTCGGCCTCGACGACCTCGGCAGGAGCGTTCCCGACGAAGCGATCGTTCGCGAGCACTCCTTCGGCGCGCGCGATCTCTTTCTGCAGGCGCTCGATCTCTGCGGCCGCGTTGCCGTCGTCCGACCCTTCGGCCGGTTTCACGACCGCGTCGAAGATCCGCCGCTCCTCGCCCTCGAGCTTCGGCAGCACGCCGCTGCGCCGGAAGATGACCGCGGCTTCCTGCACCACGCTGAGTCCACCCGCCTCGGCGTCGTCGCCCGCAACGGGCCAGGGCGCCACGATCAGCCGTGACTCGCGCGCAGGCAGGTTCGACCAGATCTCTTCGGTCACGTGCGGCATCGCGGGATGCAAGAGCTTCAGCAACCGCTCGAGGGCCGCGACCGCCGTGGCGCGCGCGTCTTCGTCTCCCTCGTAGAGCCGCCCTTTCACCGCCTCCGCGTACCAGTCGCAGAAGTCATCGAAAGTGAGGTGATAGAGCTCGTCCACGATGTGTGAGAAGTCGAACTCGCCGAGGAGCCGCTCCACCTCGCGCTGCGTCTGCGACAGGCGGGCGAGCATCCAGCGCTCCTCGAGCGTGCGCGGGCGCTCGTCCGGCGCGGCGCCTTCCGAGGCCTGAAGGATCAGCCGCGCCACGTTCCAGAGTTTGTTCGCGAGCTTCCGTCCCTCCTCGATCGCG
The DNA here is from genome assembly GCA_041493175.1 of Gaiellaceae bacterium. Lineage (GTDB taxonomy): Bacteria > Actinomycetota > Thermoleophilia > Gaiellales > Gaiellaceae > 3-1-20CM-4-69-9. The sequence continues at coordinate 2,812 of JBGPYI010000116.1, forward strand.
CCCTCCGAGAAGCGGACGTCCTGCGACGACGCCATCTTCATCAACCCGTAGCGCGTCGCGTCCGCGCCGTAGGTCTCGATGGCCGCGAGCGGGTTCATCCCGGTGCCGAGACTCTTCGACATCCGGCCGCCGGTCGGCGCGTGCACGGTCGAGTGGATGACGACGTCGTGGAACGGGACGTCGCCCATCAGCTCGAGCCCGCTGAAGATCATCCGGTTCTCCCAGAGTCGGATGATGTCCCGAGCAGTCGTGTTCAGATCGCCCGGGTAGAAGGTGCGCAGATCTTCTGTGTCGTCCGGCCAGCCGAGCGTTGCAAAGGGCCAGAGCGCGGACGAGAACCACGTGTCGAGAACGTCGGTCGAGCGCGTCAGTTCCCGAGACCCGCACTCGCCACACGCCTCGGGCTCCGTCTCCGCGACTGTGACGTGTCCGTCTGGACACTCCCATACGGGCAGCTGATGGCCCCACCAGATCTGGCGGGAGATGTTCCAGTCCGGGGCGTCCTCGAGCGACTGAATCGCGAAACGGTGCTGCGATTCCGGGTGGTAGCGGACGCGGCCGGAGCGGAGCGCCTCGAGCGCGGGCCTTCGGAGCTCCTCCATCGAGCACCACCACTGCAAGGAGATGCGCGGCTCGATGCGGCTCTTGCAGCGGTCACAGAGCGACACCGTGTGGCGGTACGACTCGCGCTTCTCGAGCTGGCCGTGCTCCTTCAACCACTCGAGGACGCGCTCGTCCGCTTCCTCCTGCGTCAACCCGGCGAGCTCGCCCGCCTCCTCGCTCATCCGCCCGTCCGGGCCGATCACCGTGATCTCGGGCAGCCCTTGATCGCGCCCGATCTCGTAGTCGAGCGGGTCGTGACCCGGCGTCACCTTGAGCGCGCCCGTGCCGAAGTCGCGCTCAACCCTCTCGTCGGCGATCACCGGCACGCGGCGCCCGACGACAGGGACGATCACCTCGTGGCCAACCAGGTGCCGATAGCGATCGTCCTCCGGGTGGACGGCCACGGCCACGTCGGCCAAAATCGTCGCCGGTCGCACCGTCGCAATCGTGATGTGGCCGTCCCCGTCGACGAGCGGGTAGCGCACGTAGGTCAGCGCGTCGTCCGCCTCCACGTGCGCGACCTCGAGGTCGGAGAGCGCCGTCTGGTGGAACGGGCACCAATTGATGATCCGGTTCGCGCGGTAGATCCACCCTTTCCCGTACAGGTGGACGAAGAAGTGCATCACCGCGCGCACGTAGGCGTCGTCCATCGTGAAGCGCTCGCGCCGGTAGTCGAGCGAGGCCCCGATGCGCCGAAACTGGAGCATGATCTTGCCGCCGTACTCGCGCAGCCACTCCCAGACGAGCGCTTCGAAGGCCTCGCGGCCCAGATCCTGGCGGGTCTTCCCCTCCTGCGCGAGGTGTTTCTCGACCGCGTTCTGCGTCGAGATGCCGGCATGGTCGAAGCCGGGCTGGAAGAGAGTGTTGTAGCCCTGCATGCGACGCGTGCGGACGATCGTGTCGGCGAGAGACAGCTGCAATGCGTGGCCCATGTGGAGGTCGCCCGTCACGTTCGGCGGGGGGTGAGCGATCACGAAGCTCTCGCGCGTCGGGTCCGGGTCGGCGTTGTAGTGGCCCTCCGTCTCCCAGATGCGCTGCCAGCGCTCCTCGACGCCCTCGGGTGAGTAGAGAGATTCCATCCCGCGCGCGATCCTAGCCTCGCTTCCGAAGCGACTCAGCGGCCGGCCGCGTAGCCCTGCATGCCGCGGGGATTGGCAGCGGCCCGCAGCTGGCCGTTCTCCTTCTGGACGGCAGTGACTCGGCCGAGTGACCAGTCGGGCTCGACCGTGACCTCGTGGCCCCGCGCGCGCAGCTCGTCGATCACCCCGCGCGAGAACCTGGACTCGACAGCCAGCGATCGCGGCACGAAGCCGCGCGGGTAGAAGGACGAGATCAGGTGATCGGTGTGGAACTCGGGCGCGTCGATCGCCTCCTGCAGGTTCAGCCCTCGATCGACGTGGCGCAGAAAGACGTGGAACGCCCACTGCTCCTGTTGGTCGCCACCCGGCGTCCCCCAGGCGAGCCACGGCTTGCCGTCGCGAAGGGCGAGACCCGGCGAAAGAGTCGTACGCGGACGTGCACCGGGCCGCAACGACGACGGCAGTCCTTCCTCCAGCCAGAACATCTGCGCACGCGTTCCCAGCGGCCAGCCGAGGGACGGGATGACCGGGGAGCCGTACAGCCAGCCCCCGCTCGGGGTCGCGGAGATCATGTTCCCCCAGCGGTCGACGACGTCGAGGTGGACGGTGTCACCGCGCGTTGGCTCCCCCGCACCCGCCACTTGCTCCGCCCGCACGAGCGTGGGGAGACGCCCGATTCCCGGCTCGTGGGCCGACGACGCGTCATCGCCGATCAGTGCGCGGCGCGTGTCGTTGTACTCGCGCGAGAGCAGCGTCTCGAGCGGAACGTCGGCGTCGCCGTAGAGCGCATCGCGGTCCGCGAAAGCGAGCTTCGCGCACTCGATCACGACGTGGACGAATTCGGCCTCGGAGAGCCCACCGACATCGAAGCCTTCGAGCAGTGCAAGCTGTTGCAGCGCGACCGGCCCGGCGCCCCAGGCGCCGGTCTTGCAGACCGTGGTCTCGCCGTAGTCGAACGAGACCACCGGCTCTAAGGTCGCGTTCCACCCGGCCAGGTCGTCGCGCGTGAGCAGCCCTCCCTCTGCTTGACAGAAGCGGTGAATCTCGTCGGCGACGAAGCCTTCGTAGAAGAGCTCGCGCGCGCGCTCGATCTCCGCGTCGCGGGAGCCGCCGGCCGACTCCTCGACGATCCGCCTATAGGTCGCGGCGAGCACGGGATTGCGGAACTGCGTCCCGACTGCAGGCGGTGGAAGATAGAGATCTCTGGACGCAGGCCAACCGGCGATGAGGTCCGCCTGGCGTTCGATGGACAGGTGCATGCCGCCGACGACCGGGAAGCCGTTGTCCGCGTAGTCGATCGCGAACGCGAGCACGTCCTGCAGCCGCCACGTGCCGAACTCCCGGAGCAACAGCAGCCAGCCTCCGAATGCACCGGGAACACACGCAGCGAGCACGCCCGTCCCCGGAACCAACTGGTGGCCGAGCGCTGTCAAGCGCTCGATCGTCGCCGCCTGCGGCGCCACGCCCTGCCCGCAGAGCGTGAGCGGCTCGCCGCGCTCGGTGGAATAGAACAGCGCCGGCACCTCGCCGCCCGGCCCGTTCAGGTGCGGCTCCACCACCTGGAGCGTGAATCCGGCCGCGACCGCGGCGTCGAAAGCGTTGCCTCCGCGTTCGAGCACCGCCATCCCCGCGGCAGACGCGAGCCAGTGCGTGGACGCAACCATGCCGAACGTCCCGCGCAGCTCGGGTCGCGTCGTGAACGCCTGCACGCGCGACATCCTAGGGGCGCCGCGGACGGCGCCCCTAGGATGATCTAGGCCGGCTTGATGTTCTGGTTGACGTGGAAGAGGTTGCCGGGGTCGTACTCGGCTTTGACCTGCGCAAGCCGGTCGTAGTTCGCGCCGTAAGTCGCGCGGACCCGGTCCTCGCCCTCCTCCATCATCATGTTCACGTAGCTGCCGCCCGCCGAATACGGATGGAGCGTCTCCCAGTAGGACACGCACCAGTCCTTGACGAGGTCCCGGTTCGCAGGATCCGGGTCGACCCCGACCATCACCTGCACCCAGCCACCGTCCCGCTTCGTCCACGCCGTCTCGTCGGTGCCCTTGCGGGTGACTGCGCCGTCGATCGGATACAGGTGCATCGTCGACTTCCAGGTCGGCATCGTCTCCGCGAACTGCACGTGGGCCGCCACGGCCTCGTCGGGAATCTCCGAGACGAGGTCCGCCCGCCAGTACCACTGGTCACCATGCGGAAAGACGGCGTCGAAGGCCGAGTTGATGGCGGCAAGCGGCATCGGCTGGATGCCGTCGAGCACAGGCCGGAGCTCCCGCACCTCCGCGAAAGCCCGGTCTGCCTCTTCCGGCGCGCCGGCCCAACACCAGACGACCCCGCACACCTTCTGCAACTGAAGCTCTTCGGGAAACGGCGCTGCCGGGGGGACCGTCAGGAACGCGAAGAACCCGTTGAGCTCCTCGGGCGCATTCGGGATGAAGTCTCGGTACCAGGAAAGAATCTCCGCAGCCCGCTCGAGCGGCCACAGGGTCGGCCCGGCGACCACCGTCGAGACAGGGCTGAGTCGGAACGCAAAGCGCGTGACGACCC
>JBGPYI010000045.1:0-10813 GCA_041493175.1 Gaiellaceae bacterium
AGATCGGCCGGCGGATCGACGAGTCCTCACCGATGGTCGACGCCCGTCTCCCCGACGGCAGCCGCGTCAACGCGATCATCCCGCCGCTCGCACTGCGCGGGCCCACGCTGACCATCCGGAAGTTCTCGCGCGACCCGTACACGATGGACGACCTGATCAACTTCGGCACGATCACGCCGAAGGCGGCCCAGTTTCTGGCCGCATGCTCGCGCGGGAAGCTGAACGTCCTCATCTCCGGCGGAACCGGCACCGGTAAGACGACGACGCTGAACGCGATGTCGGCGTTCATCCCCGGCGACGAGCGCATCGTCACGATCGAGGATGCGGCCGAGCTCCAGCTTCAGCAGGAGCACGTCATCACGCTGGAGTCGCGTCCGCCGAACATCGAAGGCCAGGGCGAGGTCCGTATCCGCGAGCTCGTCCGCAACGCACTGCGCATGCGCCCCGACCGGATCATCGTCGGCGAGGTCCGCGGCCCTGAGACCCTGGACATGCTCCAGGCGATGAACACCGGCCACGAAGGATCGCTCACGACGATCCACGCAAACTCCCCGCGCGACGCGCTCTCGCGTCTCGAGACTCTCGTGCTGACTGCCGGCGTGGAGCTTCCCCTGCGGGCGATCCGCGAGCAGGTGTCGAGCGCATTCGACCTGCTCGTCCAGATCACGCGTCTCGTCGACGGCTCGCGCCGGATCTCGCACGTCACGGAGGTCCTCCGGATGGAGTCCGAGGTGATCACGCTACAGGACATCTTCCACGCGAAGCCACCGGACGAACAGACCGCCTCAAGCGGCGTCGGCGTGCGGCTGCTCTCGCCTCTGACGTGCACCGGCCTGAAGCCGAACTTCCTCGAGAAGATGGCGTCAAACGGCGTCATGCTCCAGCCGAGCTTCTTCAGCAAGGACGACGACACGGACACTCCGGTGGTCGGCCAGGGCCACCAGGCATCGAAGTTCAAGGGAGCATTTCAATGAGCCGATTCCGGCTCGCCGTCGCCGGGCTCGCGTTCATCCTTCTCGCAGTTCCGGCCGCCGCGGGTGCGGCGGTTCAGCTGCGGGGTGTTGACGCCACGTCCTACCCGACCATCCGCGCGTCCATCTATACGCCCACGGGCGGCGGCAAACCTGCTCTCTGGGAGAACGGCACCCCGGTCGCAGGCTTCCAGGCGCAAAACCTCGGGAGCGTCAAGGCGATCGCGACGCTGATCGACCGGTCGCAGTCGATGCGCGGCAAGCCGCTCGCAGACGCTTCGGCCGGAGCGCGCGCGTTCGTGGCGGCAAAGCAGGCTGCCGACGAACTCTCGGTCATTGCCTTCGGATCGAAGGTGGCGACGCTGTCGCCGTTCTCGACTGTCAAGCGCGACGCGGATCTCCCGCTGGGGCGCATGACGACCGATTCGGCCAGAGGAACCGCGCTGTACGACGCCGTGATAGCGGCGGCCAACCAGCTCAAGGGGAACCCGCTGCCCGGGCGCGTGATCATCGTGCTGAGCGACGGGGCCGACAACGCGAGCAGCGGCTCGCTGACGACTGCGATCAAGGCGGCCAGCGAGGCGAACGCCTTGATCTATGCGATCGGGATCGAAGGCGAGGGTTTCACCTCCGAGCCGCTCAGGCAGCTCGCGAGCTCGACCGGCGGCCAGTACTACGGTGCTGCCTCGACCTCTGACCTGGCACGCGTCTACACGTCAATCGCCGACGCGCTGAAGAAGACCTGGCGAATCCAGTACGTCACGGCCGCGCGCCCCGGGGACCACGTCCGGCTCACCGCGTCGATCGTCGGCGAGGGCTCGACCACGCGGCTCGCGACGATCCCCCCAGGTGACACGGCGGCCCTTCCCGGCCCGTCGAAGCTCCTCCCGAAGAACGCCTACGGCCCCGGCGGCCCGCTTGCGATCGCGATCGCGGTCGCGACCCTGGTGCTCTTCGGGTGTCTCTTCTTCCTCGCCGGCATCCGGGGCTCGTGGGTGCGCAGCCGAATCGTCGCGCACACCGGCGAGGGCAAGGGAAAGAACGCGAAAAAGAATCGCAAGGAGCGGCGCAGCGAGGCTCTCTCGACGATCTTCGCCGCCACGGAGAAGGCTCTCGGCCATCTGAAGCAGTGGCGAGCGATCAGCAAGATGCTCGAACGCGCCGACGTCCAGCTCCGAACGGTCGAGTTCGTCTGGATCACCGTCGGCGCCGGGGTCCTTGCGGCACTGGTCGCGTTTGTCTTCGGGGCGGGGCCCATCATCCTCGTCGCCGTGAGCGTGGCAGCCGGAATGATCCCGTTCAGCATTGTCTGGCTCAAGATGCGAAAGCGCCTGAAGGCTTTCGAGGACGAGCTGCCGGACCTCTTGATCACGATCGCCGCGTCGCTCAAGGCCGGTCACTCCTTCAAGCAGGGCCTCCAGGCCGTCGTCGACGAAGGCCATCCCCCGGCGAACCAGGAGTTCAAGCGGGTGCTGACCGAGGCGTCCCTCGGGCGGCCGATGGATGACGCGCTGCTAGAGATGTCGGAGCGAATGGCGTCGAAGAACTTCGAGTTCGCCATCACGGCCGTGACGATTCAGCGCCAGGTCGGCGGTTCGCTCGCGACGCTCTTCGACATGGTCGCCGACACCGTGCGCCAGCGGCAGCAGTTCACGCGCAAGATTCGCGCGCTCACGGCGATGGGCCGCATGTCGGCCTACACGCTGATCGGTATCCCATTCTTCCTGGCTGGAGTGATCACGCTCGTCAACAGGACCTACATGCGCCCGCTGTACTTCACCCACACGGGTCACATGCTCCTCCTCGGCGGATTGGTGATGATCGGGATCGGCTCCCTCATCCTGAAAAAAATCGTCTCTTTCCGAGGTTGATGACATGCCACTGATCCTGATCCTTGCAATCGCAGCCATCGGGGGCGCCGTGTTCTTCTTCGCGGAGCTCGCCACCACGCCGATGCGAACCCGGCGGAACCTCGTGCACCGCGCTGCCAACTACGGCCGCCTCCGCACCGTCACCGGGCGTGAAATGCCGCGCTTCCGCGAGCGTGCTCTTGACCCGTTCGTGGCGAAAGCTGCCCGGCTTGTGCTTCGCATCAACCCGCGTGTTTCCGTGCAGGCCGTGTCGAACAAGCTGATGGCGGCCGGGATGCGCAGGACGTCCCCGACAACGATCATCGGGGCCAAGGGCATCCTCGGCCTCGGCGGACTAGTCCTCGGTGCGGCGCTCGGGAGCGCAACGACGCCGAAGTACATGTTCTTGCTCGCGCTCCTGTTCGGCGCCCTGGGAGCGCTCGCTCCCGGTCTGTATCTCAACACCCGCGTGAAGAGCCGCCAGGCTGCGGTCTCGGCTGAGCTCCCGGATGCGCTCGATCTGCTTTCGGTCAGCGTCGAGGCCGGGCTGGGCTTCGACGGCGCAGTGCAGAAGCTGACCGAGCATATGGACGGCCCACTGATCGAGGAGTTCGAGTTCGCGCTGGGCGGGATCCGCATCGGCGAAGGCCGGAGCGAAGCGCTCAAGAAGATGGCCGAGCGTAGCTCGTCACAGGAGATGGCCAGCTTCGTGCGGGCGATCATCCAGGCCGACCAGTTGGGCATCTCGCTCGGCCGGATCCTGAAGGTTCAGGCCGGCGACACTCGGCTCAAGCGACAGCTCCTCGCCGAGGAGAAAGCGATGAAGGCACCGATCAAGATGCTCTTCCCGACGGTCATCTTCATCTTCCCGGCGATGTTCCTCGTCGTGCTCGGGCCCGCGTTCCTCAACCTCGCGCAGTTCTTCAAGTTCTAGGGAAGAGTGGTGTCAGTGGCCGAGCATGGCACCGAAGGCGGTTTCGGCACCGGGCTGAGGGCGAAGCTCCAGTCCGGCGAGACGCCGCCTGAACCTCGGTCGCCGGCCGAAGCGATCGCAGCGGCAGCGCCCGTCATCGAGGAGACCGAGGTCGAGGCACTTCGCGCCGAGCTGAACGCGTCGCTCGCGCGCGAGCAGCATCTGCGCGCGTCTTTGAACGACCAGACGGACACCTCGGGCCGCGACGTGCAGATCGAGCAGCAGCTCGCAGAGCAGTCGGCCGGGCTCGACCGCCGTGCCGCAGCGCTGGCGGAGACCCAGGCCGAGCTCGACGACCGCGAGGGTCGGATGACCGAGCGGCTGGCCGAGCTGGACGGCTTGCTCGAGGCCAAGGAGGAGCTCACGAAGCTGGAGGCGCGGCTCGCGGAGCGCGAGCAGCTCGTCGAGGTGAAGGTGCACGAGCTCAAGGCCGGCGACGACGAGCGTGCGGCCGCCGCTGCCGAGCTGAAGGAGAAGCTCGAGGAGATCACCAAACGTGAGCAGGACCTCGCTCGCGCGGAAGCACGCACCTCGTCGGCCGGTGAGGAAACCGAAGCGCGCCAGGCGAAGCTCATGCGCGCGCTCGAGGAGCGCGAGGAGAAGGCGCGGGCCAAGGACGAGGAGGCGCGAGTCCTCGAGAGGACGGTCGCGGAGCGCGAGGCGCGCCTTGCGGCGACGGAACGTGAGCTGATGCAGGCCCGGGTGCAGCTCGAAGCGCGTGAGAAGGTGCTCGGCAAGCGCGAGGCTGAGGTCTCCGCCGAGAGCGGAAGAGACGACGAGCAGCTGTCAGCGCGGGCACGCGAGCTCGACCAGCGCGAGCTCGAGCTGTCCGCTCGGGCGGGCGACCTCACCGCACGCATGCAGGACCTTGAGCGTCAAGCCGCGGAGAGTGATGCGGTCGCGAAGGGCGCGCTCGCCAAGCTCGACAGCATCGACCAGCGCGAGACCGAGCTGATCGCCCGCGAGGCCGAGCTCCACCGGCTGGAAGCCACCGCCCGGCGAGCCGCCGAGGAGGCGCGTACGCCGGAGGTGGACGAGCTCGCGGAGCGACGCCTGAAGCAGCGCGACGACGACCTGTCCGCGCGCGAGGCGGCTCTCAACAAGGCGGAGCAGGCGATCCTCGCCTCGCGTAGCCGCTACGAGGGCAAGGAGAAAGGGCTCGACGAGCGGGAGAAGGTCCTCGCCAGTCGCGCCAAGGAGCTCGAAGAGCGCGACGCCGCTCTCAACCTGCGCGAGGCCCAGATGGAAGCGGAGTTGGAGGTCCGTGAGCAGCGGCTCGAGCAGCGCGAGAAGGCCGGCGCCGAGCTCGAGGCCGCGCTCTCGACCCGCGAAAGCGACCTCTCATCGTACGTCGCACAGCTGCAGGACAACTTCGACCGCCGCGAATCCGAATGGTGGTCGAAGCAGCTCGGCAAGGACGCCGGGCAACAGCCTGCTGCGTGACGGGGTAGCCACCCGTCAGAATCCGCGGTATGGCGCAGACGCTGAGCGACAGCGAGCTCGTCGCACGCTGCCGGTCCGGTGACCAGCAGGCGTGGGCCGAGCTCGTCGACCGGTTCTCCCGTTACGTGTACGCCATCTCCGTCCAGGCCTTCCGGTTGCCGGACGCCGACGCAGAAGATGTCTTCCAGGAAGTCTTCGCGCGCGCGTACGAGCACCTCGACAAGCTGCGAGACGACGCCGCGGTCCGGCCCTGGCTCGCCCAGCTCACCCGGCGGTTGTGCATCGACCGCCTGCGCACAGCCTCGCGCGAGCGCCCCACCGCGGACGTAGAGCTCGAGCTGGCCGGGTCCGAGGAGACTCTGGCGATTCTCGAGGACGCGCTCACCGTCCACGAGGCTCTGGCCGCCACGCCCGAGCACTGCCGGGAGATTCTCGACCGCTTCTTCGCCCGCGACGAGAGCTATCGCACCATCGGCGAGGCGCTCGACCTCCCGGCCGGCACGATCGCGAGCCGCATCTCCAGGTGCCTCGGCCGGCTGCGCGAGCTCCTCGAGGGAAGAACCGAGGCAGATACTCCGTCTAGTTCGTGATGACCGCCTTCGACGAAGAGCGCCTCGCACGCCTGATCCGGGCTCTGCCCCCGGCGCCTGAGGCCTGGGTGCGCGCCGCGCAGGAGCTGCCGCTGGCCAAGGCCGGGCTCGACGAGATCGTCGCCCGGGCCGAGGCGGACGCGGAGTTCCGGGGCCGCCTCGTGGCCGATCTCGAGGCCGCGCTCGAGGCCGAAGGGTACGAGCGCGATCCCGCTGTCATCGAAGTGCTGAAGGTTCGCTTCAAGTCCAAGTAGCGCTTCGAGGACAATCCCCAGGATGGCCTTGCTCGACTTGCGCGTGCGGGAATTCCTCGACGAGATCGCGGCCGTGGGCAGGACTCCTGGGGGAGGGTCGGCCGCAGCGCTCGTGACCGCGATCGCGGCCGGGCTCCTGGCCAAGGTGGCCCGCGGGTCCGGGGACACGTGGCCGGAAGCGGCAGGGATCGCAGCGCAGGCGGAGTGCCTGCGCGACCGTGCCACTCCGCTCGCGCAGGCGGACGTAGAGCAATACGAAGCCGCGCTCCGAGCTCGGGCGGAGACCGGCGACGCGCAGGGCGAGCGGCGAGACTTCGCCCTCGGCCAGGCTTATGCGAAGGCGGCCGACCCTCCGCTGCAGATCGCCCGGGCCGCGAGCGACGTCGCTCAGCTCGCGATTGCGGTGGCCGAGAACGGCGATCCGGCGTTGCGCGCCGACGTCGTGACGGCCGCGCTGCTGGCGGCAGCGGCTGCGAGCGCTGCGGCAGAGCTCGTGGCGGTCAACCTGACCGCCTCGGCAAGCGATCCGCGCGTCCTCGAGGCGGCGAAGCTGGCGGAGGAGGCCGCCCGCGCCGCTGAAGCGGCGCGGGCGGGGCGGGAGTAGATCAGGCGGTGCGAACCGCCGTCCGCCGCCCGACGATGCCGCGCACGGCGGCGGTCCACCGGAGAGCTCGCGTCCACGCAGCCGCCGCGCGATCCGGATCTCCCTCACGGATGCTTGCGGCCAGTCGCTCCTGAGTCGCCTCGTGGAGCAGATCCGCGTGGCGGGCTCGAGCGATCTCTTGATGCGAGAGCGGAGACATTCCGTCAACAAGACGGCCGGGACAGCTCTTGTCTTCCCACAGGCGGGGCATACGCTGCAGGGGTGAGCGAGGAACTTCCAGCCTGGAGCCTCTCTGCGGAGGCGGCCGAGCGGATCGCCCTGCCAGAGGAATGGCCGGGGCAGATCACGCGCGAGTGGGCGTGGGGCGGAGCGACCGGAGCCGGTGCGCGGGTGTGCGTGCTCGACAGCGGCATCGAGGCGGGCCATCCGATGGTTGGCGACGTGCAGCAGTCGGTCGCGATCTCGATCCAGGGTGACGAGGTGATCGTCGAGGACAACGACACCGCGGGGGACCTTTGCGGCCACGGTACGGCGTGCGCCGGGGTGATTCGCTCGCTGGCACCCGACTGCGAGCTCGTGAGCGTACGGGTGCTGGGCGCCGGCTACACGGGCAGCGGCGCCGTCCTGCTGGAGGGCTTATCCTGGGCGATCGAGCAGGGCTACGACGTCATCAACATGAGCCTCTCGACGACGAAGCAGAAGTTCGCGTCGCTCTTGCACGAGCTCGCGGACACCGCATACTTCCGTCGTACGATGCTCGTCGCGTCCGCCCACAACATGCCCGTCGAGAGCTACCCCTGGCGTTTCTCGAGCGTCATCTCGGTCGGGAGCCACGAGCAAGAGGACCCGTACGAGTACTACTACAACCCGGCCCCTCCGGTTGAGTTCTTCGCCCGGGGTGTCGACGTCGAGGTCGCATGGAACGGCGGCGGGCGGCTCGTCTGCACGGGCAACAGCTTCGCGACTCCGCACATCGCAGGGATCGCGGCGCTCGTCCTCTCGAAGCATCCCGAGCTGACCCCGTTCCAGCTGAAGAGCGTTCTGTACCTCACCGCGACGAACGTGGGAGGCGGGACGTGAGCGACGAGCTCCGGGCAGCGGTCGCCGCGGGCGTGTTGGGCTCGGAGGAGCAATATCGCGCGCTGCTGCAATCGATCGTGGACGTCGCCCGCGCGATCTTCAAGGCGAAGGCGTCTTCGATCCTGCTCCTCGACGAAGAGGCGGACGAGCTCGTCTTCGAAGCTGCCGCCGACGAGGCATCGGAAGCGCTGATCGGAAAGCGCTTCCCCTCGAGCACCGGAATCGCGGGCTTCGTGCTCGTCAGCCGGCAGCCGCTCGTGATCGAGGACGTGCTCACGGATCCGCGCTTTTCGCGCGAGACGGCGGAAAGCACCGGCTTCATCCCGAAAGGCTTGATGGCGGTCCCGCTGCTCCACGAGGAACGGGTGCTCGGAGTCCTCGAGGTGCTCGACCGCCCTTCCGACACGAGGTTCACACTCGCCGAGATGGAACTGCTCGGGCTCTTCGCGAACCAGGCGGCGATCGCCCTGGACCTTCTGCAACGGGCCCGGCGGGCGCACGAGGCGCTTCGCGGCGACGGAGAGCTCAGCGTCATCGCCCGGCTGGCCGAGACCCTCGAACAGCGCCGGGAGGAGGGTTCCGAGACCGCCCTGCGCTTGCTCGCCGAGCTGGAACGGCTGCTCTAGAACGACAAAAGCCCGGGGCTCCCGGGCTTTTGTCGACTCGATCGAGAGCGTCGTCGCTCTAGATGGTCTTCTTGTGGTGGGCCTCGACGTCGTCCGAGTCGTCGGAGCCGGGCTCGTCGTTGGCCAGGAAAGACTTCTTATGGGCCTCGACGTCGTCGGTCTCGTCGGAGCTGGACTCGTCGGCCATCGGGCTCCTCTTGTGGGCCTCGACGTCCTCGTCCTTCGGCTCTTCTTTTGCGAAGCGATCCTCGGACATGAACTCCTCCTTCTAGAAGGTCGCGGCTGTATCGCCGGTTTCACGTACTAGACGGGCTGGTCAGCCGGAATCTTCCCTGCTCCCCTTCAAATACACAAGCCGAGGTGCGATTCTGCCTCGCGTGCGGCGACTCCTGGGGCAGTTGGCTGAGTCGGGTAGGGCGTTTAGGGACGTCTTCCGGAACGAGGCACTGCGCCGGATCGAGCTCGCCTGGGCAGCCTCGATCCTCGGCACCTGGGCCTATGGGATCGCGGTCGTCGTCTATGCATACGACCAGGGCGGCGCCACGGCCGTGGGCCTGGTCGGGCTGGCCCGCTGGCTCGCCGCGGCTGTCGCGTCACCCTTTGCCGCGCTCCTCGGCGATCGCTACGACCGCCGCTGGGTGATGGTCGCCTCCGACCTCGCACGGGCGGGTCTCATCGCAGGAGCTGCTCTGGCGGTGTTCGCCGGTGCTCCGGCGATCGCGATCTACGCCATTGCGGGCCTGGTCGGGGTCGCGGCGACGGCGTTTCGCCCGGCCGAGGCCGCCCTGATCCCCTCGCTGGCCCGGACGCCGGAGGAGCTGACGGCCGCGAACGTCGCCGCGAGCACGATCGAGAGCGTCGGGATCTTCGGCGGGCCCGCAATCGGAGGACTGCTGCTGGCCGCGGCCGGGCCTGGAGTGGTCTTTCTCGTCACCGCCGGCGCCCTACTCTGGTCGGCCTTCCTCATCGCCGGGGTCCGCCCCCTCGCCCAGGCGAAGGAGGAGGCTGAACGCGAGGTGGTCTCGGTGCTCGACGAGCTGCTCGCAGGTTTCCGGACGATCGCTCGCGAGCGACGCCTGCGTCTCCTGGTGGGGCTCTTTTCGGCCCAGACGTTCGTCGACGGAATGCTCAACGTGCTCATCGTGGTCATCGCGCTCAAGTTGCTCGACACGGGCCGGGCGGGCGTCGGCTTCCTCAACTCGGCGGTGGGCATCGGCGGCCTGCTCGGGGCGGTCGCCGCAGCCGCGCTCGTTGGGCGAAGGCGGCAAGCCGCCGACTTCGGCGTGGGGATCTTCATCTGGGGCGTTCCGATCGCCCTCGTCGCGGTCTGGCCGAACCAGGCCTTTGTGCTCGTCCTGCTCGCGATCGTCGGCATCGGCAACACGATCGTCGACGTGTCCGGGATGACGTTGCTGCAGCGCGCGGCGCCGGATGACGTGCTGGCCCGCGTCTTCGGCGTGCTGGAAAGCCTGCTGCTTCTCACCGTCGGGCTCGGCGCTGTCGTCGCTCCGCTTCTGCTCAATTGGCTCGGAACGCGAGGCGCGCTGATCGTCGCCGGCTCCCTGCTGCCGCTGGTCGTGATTCCTGCGTGGCCGCGGCTGAATGCGATCGACCGGGCTGCGGAGGTTCCGGTCGAGCGGCTCGAGCTTCTCCGTGCCAATCCGATCTTCGCGCCGTTACCGGGCTCGACCTTGGAACAGCTTGCCGATGCGCTCGAGGAGGTGCGTGCCCCGGCCGGCGAGGAGATCGTGCGGCAAGGCGAGCCGGGCGACCGCTTCTATCTGATCAAGGATGGGACTCTCGACGTGTACATCGACGGAAAGCTCGTGCAAGCGCTCGAGCCCGGCGATTCGTTCGGGGAAATCGCCTTGCTCCGGGACGTGCCGCGGACGGCGACCGTCCAGACGCGGACCGTCGCGGTGCTCTATGCGCTCGACCGGCGGCACTTCCTCGCCGCGGTCATGGGGTTCGGGCCGAGCCTCTCGGCCGCGGAGGGCGTTATCGGGATGCGGCTGGGGACGGCTCGCGCCGGGATCGTGCGGGCCTAGTCGTCAGCGCCGGTTCCGCAAACGTCAACGTACGCGCATCCGCGTCGATGGTCGCGGTGACGCCGAGTGGGATGGTGCAGAGATGGTCGCCGTGACCGAGCGGGAGGTTGTGCAGGATCGGAACGCCGAGCGGCTCCAGGTGGTGCTCGAAGACATCCTCCATCGACCGGCTGCGCAGCCACGGTTCCGGTTGCCGGTACTCCTCACACTTGTACATCTCACCGATCACGACGCCCGCGATCTGGTCGAGCTTCCCCGCGTTGCGTAGCTGCGTCAGCATCCCGTCGACATGCCAGGGCGGGCAGTGCACGTCCTCGAAGAAGAGGATTGCGCCATCGAGGTCGATCTCCCACGGAGTCGCGAGCGTCTCGCGC
>JBGPYI010000203.1:0-3627 GCA_041493175.1 Gaiellaceae bacterium
ACAGCGCACCGAGCTGCGCGAGCATCAGCGGATAGATCTGCGCGGGAGTGAGAACGAGTGCCCGAAGCCGAGCGAGCGCCGTCGGCTGGGCGTGCACGGCTTCGAGTCTATTCAGAGGGGATCGAGAATCGCCGGGTAGCCGTCCGCGCCGTCGAACGGCGTCGGGCGTGAGCCGAGGAACAGCGGGCGGTCGGCAGCGTTCAGGAGCACGGGCATCATGTCCAGCCCGCGTAGGTGGCCGAGGATCCCCTCGGCGCACGTCGACTCCCCAAACTCGCTCACGCGGTCCGCACGCACTCCCGGGCCGGCGACGACGAAGGGAACAGGATCGCCGGAGTGGATGACGTCCGGGGACGCGGGCGTCGCGTGATCGCCGGTGAGGCACACGATCGCGCGGTCGGTCGGCAAATCGCCGAGTGCGCCGTCGAGGGTTTCGATCATCTCCTGCTTCTGTCGAGGGTCCTTCGTGTGCCCCGCGGCATCTGCGCTCTTGACGTGGCAGAAGACGAACGTGTCCCCCGCATCGAGCCGCTCCCGCGCGAGAGAAACTCGGCCGCGCAGATCCGCGGCCGCATCGGCCGTCTCGGGCTCCTCGCGCGCATGCAGGCCGACGGCGCGCGCGAGGCCGCGCAGGAACGCGGAGCTCGCAATGAACGTTCCGCGGAGCCCGTGCCGCTGCTCGAACGTCGGGACGTTGCGCGGCCTACCCCACCACTTCAGCGTGATCACGTTGAAGCGCTCACCTTCCAGCCGTCGCATCACTTCGCGGCTCCACTCTTCCGCTGCGCGCGCCGTCCGCTCCGCTTCGGGAACGAGCGCCTGCGGACGCAGCACGGGGTGGCGGTCGCGGAAGAACGCGTCGCTGTCCGTCACGCGCTCGTCCGCACCTCCATCGATGCGCAGAACCGCCTCTCCCCGCCAGACGTGGGCGAGCGAGAAGGTCAGGCCGTCGATCGTAATCCCGTTGCACGCCTCGACGAGTCGCTCCGCTTCCTCCGCCTCCCGGTCGGGATCGGGCCGCCCGGTGAGCCACCAGCCGTCGTCACGGTGCTCGGCCGGCCGGAGTGCCGCGTACGCAAAGACGTGCTCGGCACTCACTTCCTGTCCGCGGCCGAGAGCCTCGAAGACGGCGCGGCCCGGAAACTCCTCGGGCCGGTAGCCGAACATCGACCAATGGGCGACCTCGCTGGAGGGCGCGCGTCCCGGGCCGATCGCATAGAGGACGCCGCAGGAACCCGCGGAGCAGAGCTGGTCGAGATTCGGGGTCTTCGCAGCCTCGAGCCCGCTGCGCCCGCCGAGCGGCTCATGGGCGCGGTCGGCAAGTCCGTCCAGCAGGAAGACGACGATCGGACGCATTCAGACCGGGACGCGCTCGAGCGACCGGATCACTCGGGCCACGCCGGGCGGAACGAACGCCTCCCACTCGCCGCCGGAGCGCAGCGCCGCTCGCACGTCGGTCCCGGAGATCTCCTTGTCGACGCCCTCGTCGAGCACGGCGACCTGGTACCCGGCCTCACGCATCCGCTCGAGCTTCGTGCCGCCCCACTCGGAGAACAGCCGCAGGTATTGCGTGACGCCCGCCGGCACGTACGCGGGCCACAGTTCGGGCTCGTTCACCGGGAAGGGGATCACGTGCGCGCGAATGCCCTCGTCCTCCGCGACGGCCTCGATCATCAGCAGCCGCTCGACGTACGTGAACGGATTCGACTCGGGCAAGTGGCGGAGCGGATCGCTCGGTTCCTCCTTGATGCGCTCCGGATCGGGATTCGTGATCCCGACGAACACCTCGTCGGACTGCGCGGCCGCTCCGCGCAGGTATTCGAGGTGTCCGTTGTGGAAGGGCTGGAACCGCCCGTGGATCATCCCGGCGCTCACTCGACGAAAACGCCGGCGCCCTCCTCCACGCGGCCGATCCTGCGAACGAAGAGCCTGCGCCCCGCGAACTCGGCCTCGAGCGCGGCGCCCTGCTCCGCAGGAACCGACACGAGTAGGCCGCCCGCGGTCTGCGGGTCGTAGCCGAGCGCGGCGAGCGTGTCGGAGAGGCCGTTGGTCGTCACGTGCGCGGCAGCGAAGTCACGGTTGCGAGGGTCGCCGCTCGTTCGCACTCCCTTGCGCGCGACGTCGAGGGCCCCGTCGATGGCCGGGAACCGCTCCGACTCGAGGCGGATGCAGACGCCACTGCGATCCGCGACCTCGTGGGCGTGCCCGAAGAGCCCGAAGCCCGTGACGTCGGTGACGGCGTTGGGCTCGAGGCCGCGCAGGGCGTCGGCGGCATCCTTGTTCAACGTGCGCATCCAGCGAATTGCACGCTCGAGCTGCATGTCGCCGGCATGGCCCTTCTTGTAGCCGCTCATGATCAGTCCTGTTCCGAGCGGCTTCGTCAGGAAGAGCACGTCGCCGGGTCTCGCGCCGTTCTTCGGCCAGATCCCGTCGGGACGCACCGTGCCGACGACCGCGAGCCCGTACTTGGGCTCTGCATCGCGAATCGTGTGGCCGCCTGCCAGCAGCCCGCCGGCGGCGCGCACCTGCGCGTCCGCAGCGGCGAAGATCTCCGCGAGCATCTCCAGCGGCAGCTCCTCGGGAAACGCCGCGATCGAAAGCGCTAGCAACGGAGTGCCGCCCATTGCGAACACGTCGTTGAGCGCGTTCGTCGCCGCGATGGCGCCGTAGTCGCCGGGGTCATCCACGACCGGCGGGAAGAAGTCGAGCGTGAAGATGAGCGCCCGCTCGTCGTCCAACCGATACACGGCGGCGTCGTCTGCGGGCGCCAACCCGACGAGCAGGTTCTCCGCCTCCGCAGGGACGAAGCCCGCGAGCAGCTGCTCGAGACGGGCCGCCGAGTACTTGGCGGCACAACCTCCGCACGAGGCGAGGTCTGTCAGCTTGACGCGCCCTGTTTCGATGTCCAAAAGAAGCCCTCCCGGAGGTTGAACCGCGAAATGTAGGGGTCTGCGAGCCTTGCGTCTACGGGGTGCGATCGGTTCACCCTTGTTACGACCCGGTGACCGCTTCTATTCCCGCCGGCCGAGAGGAGACACCACGGGGGAACCATGCGGTTCCCCCGTGGCTTTTAGGGGAGAGGAGGAGCCTTTCGGTTCCCCCGCGCCAAGTTCTGCATGGTCGGCGCCGGACCTTCTGACTTGAAAAGATGGCTCCGTGGACAGGGCGGCGCTCGTCACGGGTGGGTCTTCGGGTATCGGCTTCGCCATCGCGAGCATGCTGCGGGAGAGCGGCTTCGCCCTGACGCTCGCCGCCAGGACGCGGACGAAGGTAGAGGCCGCAGCGGAAACGCTCGGTGCCCATGCCGTCACCGCCGACGTTGCGAACGAGGAGGACTGCCGCCGCCTCGTCGACGAGCATCGCGAGCACCACGGGCGGCTCGACGTGCTCGTGAACTCCGCCGGCGTCGGAGTCGCCGGCCCCATCGACGAGCTCGACGCGAAGCACCTCGACCTGCAGCTGAACGTCAACTTGCGCGGAACAATCCTGGTGACGGCCGCAGCGCTCCCGCTCTTGCGCGAAGCGCACGGCCTGATCGTGAACATCGCCTCGATCGCGGGGACGAGCCCTTCCGCGCACCTACCTGTCTACGGCGCGGCCAAGGCTGGCGTGATCAACTTCACGAGC
>JBGPYI010000065.1:0-9534 GCA_041493175.1 Gaiellaceae bacterium
AATATTATTTGGTAAGGTGGGATGTTGAACGTCGCGAACGACAGCATCCCAAAGTTCGCCGAAGTGCTGATCGACCTTGTCCGCAATCGCGGGATCACGAACCTCCGGTGGCTGACGCTCCAGAACGAGCCCAACCGGACGAAGATCACGATGGCTGCCTACGAGGCGCAGTACCGCGCGCTCGACCCCTACATCCAGAGCATCCGCGGCCAGGTGCGCTACATGGGCGGCGACCTCGTCCGCGGCCCTGACGTCGGGGCGCAGAATCAGCAGGAGTGGTTCAACTACATGGCAACCAACATGGCCGACATCCTCGACGCCTACTCGATCCACGTCTTCTGGGACTACTGGGACACGCAGAAGCTCGTCGACCGTCTCACCGAGGTGCGCGCGATCATCGACGGGCTCCCGGAGGCGGTACGCAAGCCGCTCTATGTCGCCGAGTACGGCATCCGCGGGCTGCGGAAGTTCAACGGCCTGCCGGCGGGCGACCCGGGTGTCTGGGAGGACGGAACGCCGATCTCGCGCACGAACGTCAGCGCGTTCCAGCACGCCTGGTTCGACGTGCTTGCGGCGAGGCTCGGGTACATGGGGACGAGCAAGTGGGATTCGTATTTCGGGAAGTACGACAACGGGACACAGGCCTACTACTTCATCGGCGCGCCACAGGAGGGGTGGCCGCTCTACCCGCTGTACCACTTCGTCCGGTTGCTGACGTCGACGGTGAAGCGGGACTGGCGCACGGTGAACGTCGACTCGGTGCCCGACACGTCACGGTTGCTCTCGGCCTACGTCGGCAAGAAGGGCGAGCACACGGTCGTCGGCCTCGATACAGCCGGGGCGCAGCTCAACGCGGTTTCCGCTGTGCCGGTGTCGTACGCGATCGGCGGGCTGCTGCCGGGCGCGAAGCTCCATCTCGCCGTATGGAACGAGGCCGGTGACGGGGTCGTCGGGCTGTCGAAGGTCGTTGCGACGGACGCGGCTGGAGTCGTGACGATCACCGTGCCGCAGCACGGCGTTTTCGTCTTGACGACTCTGCGCCTAGCTTAGGGCCTAGCCGACGCCGAAGGTCACGTTCACGACGGCGGTCACGTCCTTGTCCAGCGTGGACGTGTCGTAGACGCCGTAGTCCTCGACCTGGGTCGAGTTCGGCGAGGTGACCTGGAAGACGCCGACGTCGACACCGCGCAACTTGCCGAGACTGCCGCCGGTCGCCTTGACGATCACGCTGGCGCGGTTCTGGGCGTCTTTGGTCGCTTCGCCGAGGAGCTGCGGGCGCAGTGAGGAGAGCTTCGTGTAGACGTACTGCGGCGAGCCCGCGGAGAGCGGGATGCCCTGTGCGAGCAGCGTGGCGCTGTGATCCGCGACCCCCGTGACCTCGCGCACGCGGGCCGAGCGGATCTCGAAGCTCCGCGTCAGCCGGTACGCGCGCACCTGACCGCCTTTCGAGATCGCCTCGGTCGAGATCGGCTGAACGCTGAGCTCGGCGGGCTGAACACCCTCGCTCGTGAGGAAGGAGCGGATCTTCGCAGTCCAGCCGCTCAGCTCCGTTGCCGCGTCCGTCGCCGACGGCTGCGTGCTCGTCACGGAGAGGGTCCAGACGACGTAGTCGGAGGTGATCCGCTGCTTCGCGGAGCCGGTTACGACGATCACGTTGTTCTGGTTGCGGTCGCGGATGCCGTGGCCGATCGCGACCGTGCCGATCACGAAAGCGATCGCGATCAGGGCCAGTCCGGCGAGAAGTGGCACGCGGTCGCGCACGGCTCGACACTAACTCCGCGGCCGGCCGGACACAAGAACCCGACGAGGCTCGCGGCAAGACGCAGAGCGTTGATGGCTTCGCCAACGGTGCCGAGAACCCCGAAGGGCGCGAGTGGTATTTTGGAACCCACCTCCGTGACATGCCCGAGGACGAGATGCGGGCAGCCGCGGCCACAACGAGCTAAAGGAGAGAGTCATGCATGCACGCGTTGCAAGTTTCAATCTGGGCGACAGCGCCGACCAGATGGTCGACCAGGTCCGCAGTGACGTCAAGAGCGGCAACCGGCCGCCCGGTCTGGAGGACGCGAAGGGCATGATGATGCTCGTCGACCGCTCCAGCGGAAAGTCACTGGGAATCACCCTCTTCGACAGCGAAGACGCGATGAAGCGCGGCGACGAGGCGCTGAATGCCATGTCGCCTTCAGGCGACGGATCACGGACGGGCGTCGAGTTTTACGAGGTCGCCGTCCAGATGATGGACTAACGCACGGGTTGGCGACCGCCGGCCGAGAGACGCCGGCGGTCGAGCGCGGTTACGTGCCGGACGAGCCCGAGTTGTCGTGATCGCAGTGCGATGAGCTCGAAGGCGTCGTGGTTGTCGTCGTGGTCGTGGCTGTCTTAGCCGCGCCCGACGACTTGGAGCTCGAGCCGCCGCCGCTGGCGGCGAGCGCGACTCCCGCTCCGCCGAGCGCCAGTGTCGTTACGACGCCGGCGAGCAGGGCGGTGTGCTTGGGTCGGAACACGTGAACCTCCTTTCGGTCGTGGTGATGCATCTCGCCCATGGAACCTCAGCCGCCTAAGAGCAGCCCAAGACGCGGCTAAGAAGTCAGTGAGACTTTGGCGGGGACGCGAAGAGCGTGTACGTCTCGACCTCGCGGAAGCCAAGCCGTTTGTAGACGGACTCGCCCATCGGGCTCGATTGCAGGCCGGCGAGGCCGGCGCCGGCGGCAAATCCATCGCGGACCGCTTGTGCGGTGATCGCCGCCCCGTAGCCGCGGCCGCGATGTTCCTCCGGCGTGGCGACGCTGAAGATCCCGGTCGTTCCGTCGATGGTGAAACCGACCGCCGTCGAGACGTCACGGCCGTCCACTCGCCCCAGGTACGTCTCGAGCCCTTCCAGCTCCGCGACCTCGAGCGAGTAGACGGACGCGACGAGGTCGGCGGGGACGCCGAAGCCGCTCGCCCCGACGGCGAGTGCCTGCGCGAGGCCGTCTGCGGTCCCGACCCTGATGACCTCGAGGTCGCTCGAGGCGGCGTTCAGGTCCTGTGCGGTCACCGTCATGCCGGGAATCCGGATCTCGTTCGTGAGCCCGAGCTCGCGCGCTGCGTCCTCCACCGCCGGCGACTTGCCTGCCCGCGTCATCACCGTGAACGGTGTCCCGAGCTCCTTCGCCTGGGCGCGTCGAGCCGCGAGCTGGTCTGCGGCGGCGTCGCTGTCGGCCCAGATTCCGTTCAGGTCTCTGATCGGAAAGGTCGGGAAGGCCATGAAGCAGTAGCCGTCCCCGCGTTCGAAGTGCGCACCCTCGAGCACGCCCGCGAGCCGCTCGGCAACCGACTCGAGCACCTGGTTGAGCCGGTCGGCTTCGTCCATCTGACGACTCTAGTCCGCGGCGTCCGAGGTCACGGCGACCAGGCGCTCGCGCCGGTGGGCCCACGGCGGCGTGATGAACACCGCGACGCCTGCCCCGATCAGCGCGACGACCGCGGAGATTGCGAAGGCGATCGTGAAACCGTCGACCGACGGGACCTTCGTGCCGGGAATCGCGTGCGCCACAAGCAAGGCCGCTCCGACCTGACCGCCGATGACGCCGCCCACCGTCCGCATGACCGTGTTCATGCCGGTCGCGACGCCTGTTTCCGTCGGCCGGACGGCTTCCGTGATCAGCGTCGCCATGGCCGCGAAGGCGAAGCCGACTCCGACTCCGAGCACGGGCATCGCGGCCAGAATCTGCCAAGGCTCGTCGTGCCACTCGGCGAGCGAGCCCGCCGAGATGGAGATGAGCAACATTCCTGCGGCGAGCGGCCACTTGAATCCGATTCGTCGGCCGATGAGTCCTGTGAGCGGTCCAGCGAACAACAGCGCGAACGAGCTCGGCAGCAGATAAAGGCCAGCCTTGGTCGCGCTCGCATCGAACCCGTAATGCACGCCTTGCTGCACTAACGTGGACAGTCCGTGAGGCATCTCCACAAAGTTGGGCACGAGGACGAAGGTTCCGAACATCGCGAAGCCGGCGATCAGCGCCGTGATGTTCGTGAACAGGATCTCGCGCCGGGCGAGCATCCGCATGTCGACCATCGGCTCCTCCGCGCGGAGCTCGGCGACCCCCCACAGCACGAGGAGGACTACGGCGGCCGCGGCGAGCCCGAGGATGCGGCCCGACGTCCACCCCCAGTGCTCGCCCTCCGTCAGTGCGACGAGCATCGCGATCAGACCGCCGGACATGAGCGTCGCGCCGACGTAGTCGACGCGCGACGGCGTCTTGATCGGCGACTCCGGGATGAAGCGGTGCACGAGCACCAGTGCCGCGCCGATCCCGAAGGCCCCGACGATGAACAGCCAGCGCCATGAGATGTGATCGACGATCACGCCGGAGAGCACGATCCCGAAGCCACCGCCGATGCCGAACACCGCCGACACGAGCCCGATCGCGACGCCGACCTTCTCCCGAGGGAACTCGTCGCGGATGATCCCGTAGCTCAGCGGGAACACGGCCGCACCCGCGCCCTGAACCGCGCGCCAGCCGATCAGGGCCCAGATGTTCCAGGCGGCGGCTGCGCCGACGGAGCCGATGAAGAAGAGCGCCAGCGAGATCACGAGCAGTCGCTCCTTCCCGTACTGGTCTCCGAGCTTGCCGAGGACGGGCGTCGCGACAGATGCGACGAGCAGGAAGACCGTCAGGACCCAGGTGATCCAGGTGGTGGTCGTGTGGAGATCCCGCTGCAGGGTCGGCAGGGCCGGAATGACCATCGTCTGCTGGAGTGCGAACGCGATCCCGGCCAGCGTGAGGATCGCGAGCGTCACGTTGTAATGCTGGCGCTCGACTTCCACTGGGCTCGTCAGACTAGCGGCGCGGCTTAGGATCGCCGGGGTGACCAGGCTCTACGAAGACGACGCCGAGCTCTACGACATCGCGTTCGACTGGGACCTCGCCGACGAGGCGGATTGGCTCGTCGAGAGATTGGAGGCAACCACCGTCCTCGAGCCCGGCTGCGGCGGAGGGCGGATGCTCGCGGCGCTTGCGGATCGGGGCTGTCAGGTCGCCGGCATCGACCGCTCGCCGCGGATGGTCGAGATCTCGCGCCAACGGCTCGGGACGAGAGGCGACGTGTTCGAAGCGGACATGACGCACTTCGATCTGGAGCGGACCTTCGACGGCGCGGTGTGTCCGATCAACACGCTGCTCCATCTCAGTCCCGCGGAGCTCGGCCGGCATCTCCACCGGATGGCACGCCATCTCGAACGTCGGGCGCGCTACCTCGTCCAGGTTGGGCTCCTCGAGGCCGACCAGGAGCCGTCCGCCGGCTCGCATTGGGAGGCGAGCCGCGGGGAGACCAGCCTACGGGTCGACTGGGTCGACGAAGAGCTCGATCTGGTGCGTGGTGTCTCTCGGCAGCGATCCCGCATCGAAGTCCTGTCGGGCCCGCGGGCCGGCGAGGTGGTCGAAGAGCTGCACGAGATGACGGCGTGGACGCCCGCCACCTGGGCCGAAGCGATCGGAGGGTCGCCGTTCGAAGAGGTGGCCACGTACGACGGTGGCACGAAAGGACAGTGGCCTCGCGTGGACGCGACGGCCACCGGCGGCCTCCTCTGGCACGAGCTCAGCATGGTGTCGTAGGACCCGGACTAGCGGCAGGCGCGCACGACGCGGTCGAGGGTCACGAGCCGGTCGAAGGTGAAGGCGACACTGGCACGCACGACGGCCCGCTTCTTGAAGCGCAGCTTCGCGCGGAACGGCGAGCGGTAGTCGGTCAGGACGCGGCGTCCGTCGACGTAGAACGTCGCATTCTGCGCCCCCGGGCCCGAAACGGTGGTCGTCACGACGCCGCAGCGTCCTTGCCGCCCCGCCGTGAAGCGCACCGCCGGCCGTGCCCTGCAGGCCGCACCGACACAGCTCACGAGGTTGTGCAGCCGTGCGGCGAGCGACGCCTTCAGCGCGTCGTACGCGGGATTCGCGTGCTGGCTCTGGATCTCGTACGGGTCCTTGCGCAGGTCGTACAGCTCGCGGTCGCCGTTCGCGTACTCCGCGTACTTGTAGTGCAGCGTGCGGATCCCGTCGAAGTGACCGGCACCGGGAGAATTGTCGATCAGCAGGTCGCGGCCGATCTCCTTGCCGCGGTCGCGCCAGAGCGGCAGCAGCGAGATCCCGTCCTCGGTGCGGCCGGCCTTGACGCCCGCGGCGTCGAGGATCGTCTCAGCGTCGTCGACGTTCATCGTGAGCTGGCTGCGGTGGACGCCGCGCGAGAGCGATTTGTTCCCGGTCCAGCGCATCAGCAGCGGGAGATGGATGGACGGCTCGTACCAGAGGACCTTCCCGTTCGCGACCCGGTGCTCGCCGTGGAAGAAGCCGTTGTCGGAGGTGAAGAGGATGAGCGTGTTGTCGAGCTCGCCGGTCTGACGCAGCGTCTCGACGATCGACGCGACCGCCTCGTCCACCGACATCAGCGTCTCGCGGCGCTGCTGCCAGTTCTCCTGGATCGCTGCGATCCGTCGGGCGTTGAGCAACGGCCGCTGCCTGATCGCCCGCGGTTTGTCAGATACATCCGCCTCGTTGAAGCTAGGCGGCTGCGGCAAAGGCGTGCCTTTCAGCGCGTCGTGGTGGCGGGGCGCCGGAACCGGAGTGCCGAGCTGAGGTGGATCGTCGAGCTCTTTGGGCGCGCCTGAATGGTTGCCGAGGAACGCGACCCAGAGGAAGAAAGGTCCCTCCGTCGCGCGGCGTCGGATGATCTCGTTCGCCTTGTCCCGGTAGACGTCGGTCTGGTAGCACGACGGCTGCGGCGTCGCGCAGAACGTGTGCAGCGTCCCGCCCTCGTTGAGCGTGTAGTTGTAGTAGCGGTACGTGGTGGGATCCACGGCCCCGTGCCACTCGCTCCAGCCCGCCGGGATCTCCGTCGGGTTCTGGGTGCCGTAACCGTTGAGGAACTTGCCGAGGTGCACGGTGTAGTAGCCGCCGCGCTGGAGCCAGACGGCGAGCGTGTTCGACTTGTCGAGTGCCTGATAGCCGCCTTGCGGCGGTGAGTTGCCGCGAACGCCGTTGTTGTGCGAGTACTGCCCGGTCAGAAACGTCGCGCGTGACGGGCAACACAGCGAGAACGAGTCGAAGTTGTTGTCGAACGTGACCCCCTGATCCCCGATCAGGCGGCGGACGTTTGGAAGGACTTCCATCTCGGCGAGCGTCTGGTCGTCGGTCTCGAGGACTAGAACGTTCGGCCGTTGCGAAGGCGCCGCCTGCGCGGAGCTGCCGTGCTCACGCGCGCCGATCGCAATTCCCGCGGCGAGCGCCAGCGTCGCCGCAATTGCAAGTGCTTGCCTGCGTTTCATCGCAATCCCCCTGGTCGCGATTCTGTTGGTCCTCTTATCACCGCCTGCTATGTGCGCAGCGTAGGGGGCGGGCAAAGATTGTGTAAGGCGTTGCTTGCGACGCCGACCAATGGAGGCCGCGGCGGCCTTGCCGGCGCGGCCATTTAAGCAGCGAGCTGGTGTTCGGCGGACCGTTCCACGAGCGGGACCGTCCTCGAGCGCAGCCACACGTAGAGCGATACCGAAAGGCCGGCGACGCCTGCGACGGCGAACGAGAGCTCCGTGCCTCCCAGGGCCGTGAGCCAACCGGACATGATCCCGCCCAGGGTTCCCGTGCCGGCGAAGGCGAAGAAGTAGATCCCGATCAGCCGGCCGCGCAGGTGGTCGGGTGAGGCGAGCTGGATGAGCGAGCTCGAGTTCGACGACCACGTCGCGAAGAACACGCCCGCGAGGAACAAGAGCAGAGCGATGAGGGCCGTCGTGCGGAGCGGCGAGATCAGCAGCTCGCAGAGCGCGAAGCCGGCGCTGCCCATGGCACTGATCCCCACGGTCGCGCGGCCCACGTGGGCAGAGACGAGCGCTCCGATCAAGGCGCCGACGCCGAAGACGGCGGAGAGCAGTCCGAAGACCTGCGGTCCCGAGTGCAGCGTCAGCTTGGCGAGCACCGGCAGCAAGACGTTGAAGTTGAGGCAGAACGTGCTCACGACGAAGGTCAGGATGAGCATGAGCCGGATTTGCTCATGGTGCCGCGCGTACGAAAGCCCTTCCTTGAGACCGACATACAGCGTGCGCGGCCGCGCGCGTCGCTCCATCTTGTGGAACTCCTGCGGCCGCATCATCAGGAGGCCTGCGAGCACGGCGATGTAGCTCGCAGCATTGATGGCGAAGCAGACTCCGACGCCCGCAGCGGCGATCAGGACGCCGCCGAGTGCCGGGCCGAAGATGCGTGCGCCGTTGAAGACGCCGGAGTTGAGGCTGATCGCGTTCGGCAGCTCGAGCGGGCCGACCATGCGGAAGGTCAGCGACTGGCGGGACGGCGCGTCGAGGACCTGCACGAGCCCCATCAACGCCGCGACTACGTAGACGTGCCACGGGCGGGCGACTCCCGCGAGCGCGACGACAGCGATCGTCGAGGCGAGCACCATCTGCGTGAACTGCGTCCCGATGACCGTCCGCCACGCGTCGAGGCGGTCGACGACGACGCCGGCGACCAGGCTGAAGAGCGTGAACGGCATGAATTGGCAGAGCGCAAGGATCCCGACCGCGATGGGCGAGTGAGTCAGCGAGAGGACGAACCAGGCTTGTGCGACGCGCTGCATCCACGTGCCGATGTTCGAGATGACCTGCCCCGTGAAGAAGAGGCGGTAGTTGCGGTGCTTGTGGATGCTGAGGAAGGTGCGTGCGCCGGCGCGAAGGATTAACGCCGTCACGATTCGTCCTCCGCGAGCAGATGTGCGAGCGGCTCGATCGCCGCGTCGATCGCCTCGAGCTCGTCCGGGTCGAGCTCGCGCAACCGCGCGGAGAGCCAGGCCGTCCGCTTCGACTTGACCGAGCGAAGGACCTTGTGGCCCGCGGGCGTCAGCGTCAGGCCGACGCGTCGCTGGTCTCCCTCGACGGGCGCCCGCTGGACGAGGCCGGCCTCCTCCAGGCGGGAGACGAACTTGGACATGCCGGGCACCGACATCCGCTCGAGCGCGGCCAACTCCCGGATCCCGATGCCGGGGTGGAAGTTGATCTGGACGAGGAGCGAGACCTGCCCTCCCGTCACCCCCAGCGAGTGGATCTCGTGCCGGAGCTGCCTGTTGAGGTGCAGAAGCACCGGGCGGAGCCGGTTGGCGAGGACGGTGGGATCGGCGGCGCCGGCGGGCATTCGTTAACCAGGTTAACTAATCGGCCCTCCCCCGGCGTCGGCTTGAGCGTAATCCCTCGCGCGAGGGGCGCAATTCAGCCGCGCGGGCGCTCGGCGAGGAGACCGCGGCCGAGAGCCGCGGTCGGGTCGCTCGCGCAGGCGCCGCTAGCCCGCGAGCATTCCGCTCGCCCCGCCACTGTGGCCGCTTCCGTTTCCGACCCCACCGGAAGCTAGTGCCGCAACGGCCAGGACGAGCCACGCCACGAGACACAGAATGATCAGCCGCATTGATCGTTCTGACGCCCTCCGGCTCTTTCAGTTGGCGTACTTCGTGTTAAGCGGTTAAGAGTTCAAAGCGGGATGGTCCGGATCTCCCATGGACGGAGCTCCAGCTCCTTTGCCCCGA
>JBGPYI010000125.1:0-6745 GCA_041493175.1 Gaiellaceae bacterium
ACGCCGGCGGCGCCGACGTGCTCGGCCAGAACGTCGACAGCCCGGCAGCCGGCCAGTACGCGGAGAAGAAGGGCATCCCGTGGGTCGGCTACGACTCGGACGCGCACAAGTTCGCGCCCAAGCAGTGGCTGACGGCGGCGATCTACAACTGGGGCCCCTACTACCTGCGCAAGACGCAGGCGGCGAAGAACGGGACCTGGACGACCAACTTCTACTACGGCAACCTCAAGGACAAGATGGTCGGTCTGGCTCCGTACGGCCCGAAGGTCACCGCGAAGACGAAGGCGGCGATTGCGGCCAAAAAAGCGGCTCTGATCAACGGCACGTTCTACGAGTTCGCAGGCCCGCTCTACGATCAGAAGGGCACGCTGCGGATCCCACAGGGCAAGCGCATGTCCGTCAAGGACCTCTACGCGATGACCTGGCTCGTCAAGGGCGTCGTCGGTAGCGCCAAAGGCTAAGGCGCTCGCTTGCGACGCCGAACGTTGGAGGCTGCGCCGGCTTTGCCGGCGCAGCCGTTCTGAACAACCAAGAGGGCGGGGAAGCTCAGACTTCCCCGCCCTCTTCCTCTGCGGTCGCGCTGCGGGGGATCACGAAGCGGTTTCCCGCCGTCGTCGCGAACGACCACGTCGACTTCGACGCGGCGGAGGGAGAAGTGCACGCACTCCTCGGCGAGAACGGCGCCGGCAAGACGACGCTGTCGAAGATCCTGACCGGGCTCTACCGCCCGGACGAAGGCGAGATCGCCCTGTTCGGCCGCGCGGTGGAGTTCAACTCACCGCGGGACGCTCTCGACGCGGGGATCGCGATGGTGCACCAGCACTTCCGGCTCGTGTCGCCGTTCACTGTCGCCGAGAACGTCGTTCTCGGCGACCAACGAGACATCGGGCGCTCGTTCCTGCTGCATCCGCGCGCAATCGAGAGCCGTGTCGAGGAGCTGTCGCGCCGCTACGGGCTCGCAGTGGACCCGCGCGCGCGGATCTGGCAGCTGTCGGTCGGCGAGCAGCAGCGGGTCGAGATCCTGAAGGCTCTCTACCAGGACGCGCGCATCCTCATTCTCGACGAGCCCACTGCCGTGCTGACCCCGCAGGAAGCGGACGCGCTCTTCGAGACGATCCGGGCGATGGCCGCCGACGGCCGGACGGTGATCTTCATCTCGCACAAGTTGCACGAGGTCAAGGCGGTGGCCGACCGCGTGACGGTGCTGCGCCGCGGGAAGTCGGTCGCAACCGTTCCGGCTGCGGACGCGACGCCGCGCTCCCTGGCTGCGCTCATGGTCGGGCGCGAACTAGAAGCCGGGCGGCGCCCGACCGATCGTGGCCCCGTGGGCGAGCCGGTGCTCGAGCTCGACGGCGTCTGGGCGGACGGCGACCGCGGTGTGCCGGCCGTGAAAGACGTGTCGCTCACGATCCGCGGCGGTGAGATCGTCGGCGTCGCGGGCGTTGCAGGCAACGGACAGCGCGAGCTGGCCGAAACGATCGTGGGGATGCGACCCGTGACGAACGGAGCCGTGGAGGTCCGCGGCCGTCGTCTGAGCGGCGGTGATCCGCGCGAGGCAATCTCGGCGGGCGTCGCGTACGTCCCGGAGGACCGGCTCGGGACGGGTGTGGCCCCAGGGTTGAGCATCGCCTCGAACGTCGTGCTCAAGTCGTACCGCGGCTCGCCGGTCTCCAGCGGTCCGATGCTGCGCTTCGCGCGCATCCGCGACCTCGCACGCGGCGTCATCGATCGCTACGACGTGCGCACGTCGGGCCCCAACGTTCCGGCGTGGCAGCTCTCCGGCGGGAACCTCCAGAAGGTGGTGCTGGCGCGTGAGTTTTCGGGCGACCCCGCCGTGCTCGTCGCCGCGTCTCCCACACGAGGGCTCGACGTCGCGGGGATCGAGACCGTGCACTCGTACCTGCGCGGTGCGGCCTCGACGGGCGTCGGCGTTCTCCTCATCAGCGAGGATCTCGACGAGATCCTGGCGCTCGCGGACCGGGTCGCGGTCATGTACGAGGGCAGCGTCGTCGGGGAGCGAGACGTCGGAACGGCGACGGTGGAGGAGCTCGGCCTCCTGATGGCCGGCGCAGGTAGCGAGGACTGATGCGGATCGAACGCCGCTTGCGGCAGCCCTGGTGGCTTGCCGTCGTCGTCCCGGTCGTGTCGATTGCAGTCGCCTTGGTTCTCTCGGGGTTCGTGCTGTTCTTGACGGGACATCCCCCGCTGAAGTCGTTCCACCGGCTGCTCGACGCAGCGTTCATCGCCAACGGCGCGCTCAGTGAAACAGTGGTCTCCGCAACGCCGCTGGCATTCACGGGACTCGCGGCAGCCGTCGCCTTCCGGATGAACCTCTTCAACATCGGCGGCGAGGGACAGCTCTACGCGGGTGCGATCACCGGTGCGGCCGTCGGTCTGCTCATGGCGGGCTCGCCTTCGCCGCTCGTCTTCGCCGGAATGATCGCCGCAGGTGCGGCCGGCGGAGCGCTCCTCGCGGCGATCCCCGCGGTGCTGCGCGCGTTCTTCTCGACGAACGAGATCATCACGTCGCTGATGCTCAACTACGTCGTCGCACTCGTCCTCGAGTACCTGATCTTCGACAGCCATTCGTACCTGCGCGACACCTCCGGCTTCGAGGCGAACGTCTTTCCGCAAGGCAAGACCCTTCCCGACGAGGCGTCGTGGTCGAGCTGGTCGATCCACGGCCTCGTATTGCCGCTCGGGTTCCTCCTCGCGATCGCCGTCGCCGCCCTAGTGTGGGTGCTGTACGCGCGCACGCGGTTCGGTTTCGAGGTGCAGGTGATCGGCGACTCCGGCCGCGCGGGACGGTACGCGGGCATGCGCACACGGCGGAAGATCCTCGCTGTCATGTGTCTTTCCGGCGCGATCGCCGGGATCGGAGGCGCAAGCCAGACCGGCGACTTTCGCCACCAGCTCGACCCGCGTGGGCTGCGGGACGCGAACTACGGCTACACGGGGATCGTCGTCGCGGCGCTCGCGCGCTACAACCCGTTCGCGGTCGTACTCGTCGCGCTCCTGCTGGGTGGGTTGACGAACGCCGGCTTCACGCTGCAGGGCGCGGACTTTCCCGCCGGCCTTGTCGGCATGATGCAGGGGCTCATCCTCTTCTGCGCGCTGGGCGGTGAGCTGTTCGTGCGCTACCGCGTGAGGTTCGCCTGGTGAACAACAGCCTCGTAGTGGTCGTGCTCGCGTCCGGTGTTCTCTACGGGACGCCGCTGCTCTACGCAGCGCTTGGGGAGGTGCTCGCGGAGCGGTCGGGCGTCCTCAACCTCGGCGTCGAGGGGATGATGCTCATGGGCGCGGTGATGGGCTTCTGGACGGTCGAGCGCGTGCACGGGCCGACGCCGCTAATACTCGCGGCCTCGATTGGCGTGGCCGCGCTGGCGGGTGTCGTCATGGCTGCGATCCACGCCTTCCTCGTCATCACGTTGCGGGCGAACCAGATCGTCTCCGGGCTCGCGCTGACCATCTTCGCCGGCGCCGCCGGCCTTTCGTCCTACCTCGGCAACGACCTCCATCTCTCCGGCAAACCGGCGAGACATCAGTTCCAGGAGATCTTTCCGACGTCGTTGCAGGACCTGCCCGTGGTCGGGCCCATCATCTTCGGCCAGTCGCTCCTCGTCTACGCATCCTGGGTTTGCGTCATCCTCGTGGCGCTCTACCTGACCCGCACGCGTCTCGGTCTTAACCTGCGTGCGGTGGGAGAGTCGCCCGCGGCCGCTGACGCGATGGGCGTCAACGTGTCGAGGTACCGCTATGCGCACACGCTGGCCGGCGGCGGGTTCGCGGGAGTCGGCGGTGCAGCGTTCAGCCTCTCCATCACGCCGCAGTGGGTCGACGGGCTCACGCAGGGCTCGGGCTGGATTGCGATCGCGCTCGTCATCTTTGCCTTCTGGCGGCCGACACTCTGCCTCCTCGGCGCCTACTTCTTCGGTGCGTTCACTGCGCTGCCGTTCGCGCTGCAGGGCCACGGCGTCACGCTTGCGCCGGAGCTCTTCCAGACCCTGCCGTACGTCGCGACGATCGTGGCGCTCGTCCTCGTGTCGTCGCGCGCCGCACGCTTACGTTTCGGCGCGCCCGCAGCGCTGGGCCTGCCGTACGTGCGCGAAGAGCGGTAGTGCCCGTTCCAGCAATGGAAGAGGCACTAGCCCTCGTTGAAAGAGATCTGCTGCGCGCCCTCCCAGAGGGCCTTGATGCCGAGCTCGCGAAGCTGCTCGACGCCCTCGACGACCGTCGCGAAATGGTTGCCGGCCAGAGGTCCGGCCTTCGAACCGAACGCCACGTGCCCGTAGGGGAACAGCAACTCGGTCTCGCTGAGGCCGCCGGGGTAGAGCAGGATCTCGCCCGGGTTCGGAAAACGCGTCGCGTTCTCGGCCTCGACCCCGACCTCGAGGTTGCCGAACGGGATCCACATCGACTCGCCGCTCCAGCGCACGTGGATCACGCGGCTCTCCAGAGGGAGCATTCGCCGAAACGCGGCCACGGTCTGGGGCGCCATGTCCTGCTCGAGGCGGGCAACGAAACGGAAGTCTCCGGAGACGATTTCGAGCGGCACTACGGCCGCCGCTTGCGGTGCCGCATCAGGACGCGTGGGCTTTGCCCGCGCGTCCGTCTGGAATGACCGGTCGACCCGCCGGAACTCTCACGAAAGCGCATCAAGGCATTCTCGCTCCTTGCGCGATCCAGCGCCCGAGAAGGTCGCGTTCGGCCTTTGTCATGCCGGTGACGTTTCCGAGCGGCATCGCCTCGGTCTGCACCGCCTGCTGCTCGATGGCGGACGCCTGGGCCCTGATCTCCTCCGGCGTGTCGAGCTTGACCCCTCGCGGCGCCGCGCTCACCTTCGTCGGGTGCTGGGAGTGGCAGGCGGCGCAGCGCTCCTCGACGATGCGGGCGACCTGCGCGAAGTGCACCGTCGGAAGCGTTTGCGCCGGGGACTCGCTTTGAGGGCGGATCAGGATCGCGAGCACGGCGATCGCGATTGCCGCGGTGACCGGAATCGCCCACACGGTCCGTCCCAGATGGCGCAGATTGAAGAAGTGGCGGACCCAGGCGCCGATCACGAGCAGCACGACGAGGATCAGCCAGGAGTAGCTGCGCCCGTAGGTGAACGGGAAGTGGTTCGAGAGCATCGTGAAGACGACGGGCAGCGTCAGGTAGTTGTTGTGGACGGACCGCAGCTTCCCGCGGGCATTGGCCGCCGGGTCCGGCTCGCGCCCGGCCTGCTTCGCGCGAACGAGCTCCCAGTGCGCCGGAATGATCACGAAGAAGACGTTGCCGGCCATCATCGTCCCGAGCATCGCGCCGATCTGGAGATAGGTGGCGCGCCCGCTGAAAAGGTGGCTCACGCCCCAGGCGGCCAGCGTGATGAACCCGAGCAGCACCCCCGCCAGCACGAAGGGCCGCGCGGCGAGCAGGCGGCAGAGCACGTCGTAGACGAGCCAGCCCGCGGCGAGCAGCGTGATGCTGATCGCGACCGCCTCGCCGGCGGACAGATCGGCCACGCTCTTGTCGATCAGGTACGTGTCGGCGTTGAGGTAGTAGAGGACGACCATGAGCGCGAAGCCGCTCAACCAGGTCGTGTACGCCTCCCACTTGAACCAGTGCAGCGTCTCCGGGAGCACGCGCGGCGCGACCAGGTACTTCTTGATGTTGTAGAAGCCGCCGCCGTGGATCTCCCACGTCTCGCCGCCGATGCCGGCATCCCGTTCACGCTCGTCCTGCGGTGGCCGGAGGTGGTTGTCGAGCGCGATGAAGTAGAACGAGGACCCGATCCAGACGATCCCGGCGATGACGTGCAGCCACCGCGCGAGCAGGTTGAGCCAGTCGGTGACATACGGATCGAGGGCTAGGAGCGACGCCACCGGTCCTCCGCAATCGCGACAAGCTCTTGGACTGCGGTGTCTAGCTCCTGCTCGCGCGAGCGCTCGAGCCGCTCCTTCAGGATCGGGACGATCTCGCTCTTCGGACGGCGGTTCACGAACACGACGAAACGAAAGCCGAACCGTTCCTCGTACTCGGCGTTGAGTCGTTCGAGCTCCGCGAGCGTCTGGGGGTTGTCATCTCGGCCCCCCTGCTCTGCCGCCGAGCGCGCGGACAGATTCTTCGCACCGATCGCCGGATGTGCATTCAGCGCTTCGAGCTTCTCGTCAGCGCTCAGCTCACGGATCACCTCGTGCGCCGACGCGAGCGGGTCGTGGCGCTCGGCCAGCTTCTCGACGAGCCGCGTCCGTCCTTCGAACAGCTCTGCGAGCTCGTCGATCGTTAGCTGCCGCGGTAGGTCGTGCACCCGTAGGAGGAGACGAGCAGCGGGATGTGGTAATGGCCGTCTTCGAGCTCGACCTCGACGCCGATTCCTTTGAAGAACGGTGACGAGGGGCGGAACAGGAGGCGATAGACGCCGGGCTCGAGGTCCGTGGCGAGGGGGGCGATCCGGCCATCGGCATCCGTGTCACTGGCGGTGACGAGGTCGTCGCGCCACAGCTCGACCCGCACGCCGCTCGCCGGCGTGCCGCGCTCGATGTCGAGGACGTGGGTGGAGAGGGAGATGCTCATCGGCCGATCTCCGGCCGATGAGCAGTGGAAGGGGCATAAGGGGAAACCGGGAGGTTTCCCCGCTCATTCTCCTCAGCGCCCACGGCGGCGATCGCAGCGCAGGGGGCGCTGAGGCGACTTCTAAAGAAGGGGGCTCGTGGGGGAAACATGGTTTCCCTTACGGGAGCGAGCCGAAGGCGAGCGACGCTCATGC
>JBGPYI010000175.1:0-5162 GCA_041493175.1 Gaiellaceae bacterium
CGACGTTCGACCTTCGCCTCAAGCTGCTGGCAGATGCAGCGCTCGTCGGGCTTCCCAACGCCGGCAAGTCCTCGCTGCTCACAAGGATCTCGAACGCGAGGCCGAAGGTCGCGGAGTATCCCTTCACGACGCTCGCGCCCATCCTCGGAACCGTCGACGCTCCGGATGCGTCCCGGCAGCTCACCGTGGCCGACGTGCCCGGGCTGATCGAAGGCGCCAGCGAGGGCGTCGGCCTCGGGCACGAGTTCCTCGCTCATCTCGAGCGCGCGAATCTGCTGTTGCACGTGATCGACTCGTCCGAGGACGACGCCGCCGAACGCTTCGCGACCATCGATCGCGAACTGGCGGCGTACGGTGCCGGGCTCGAGACCCGGCCGCAGGCGATCGTCCTGAACAAGATCGATCTGCGCGCAGACCCGCCGGCCTTCGACGTCGAGGACGAACGCATCGTGCGGGTGTTCCAGGTCTCGTGCGCGACCGGTGCGGGGATCGAGGAGCTCAGGCGTGCGCTGTTCGAGCTCTGCCGGCCGCAGACTCCTGCTGCTCCAGCGGAGGACGGGCTCGTCGACTTCCTCGTCTACCGGCCGCGGCCCGGCGGCCGCCGCTTCAGGGTGCTCCGCACGGATCGCGGCTTCCGCATCTCCGGCGAGGTGCCGGCGGACGAAGAGGCGCTGGCAGCCGCGCTCGCGGCCGCCGGCGCGCGCGCGGGCGACGAGGTCGAAGTGGACGGCGAGTTCCTGGAAGTCCAGTGACCGGCCTGCTCGGCGGCACGTTCAACCCGCCGCACAACGGGCACCTCGCACTCGCGCACGCCGCTCAAGAGCATTTCGACCTCGACGACCTCGCCGTGCTCGTGGCAGAGCGGCCGGGCCACAAGGAGGTCCAGCTCGACGCCGACACGCGGTTGAAGCTCGCGCGGGCCGCCTTTCCCGACTACCAGGTCGAGCCCGATCCGCACGAGCGCACGGTGGACATGCTCCGCGCGGGCCGTTGGAGCGAACCGTTGTTCCTGATCGGCGCGGACCAGTTCGCAGACTTCCTCACGTGGAAGGACCCCGAAGGCGTGCTCGCCCTCTCGCGGATCGGCGTGGCGACGCGACCGGGCTATCCCCGAGATCGCCTGGACGCGATCTTGCAGCAACTGTCGCGGCCGGAGCGCGTCGAGCTCTTCGAGATCGAGCCGGTTCCGATCTCATCGCGCGAGATCCGTGACCGCGTCAGCTGCGGCGAGCCGATCGACGGGCTCGTACCTCCGGCCGTGGCCGAGTTGATCGAGTCCCTCGGGCTCTACCGAAATGGCTAGTACGGCGGCTACACTTCGGCCGTATTCGGAAACGGAGCTGAAGCCACACTGACGTCTCTCGAACAAGCCCACCGCATCGCCAGCCTGGCGCAGGACAAGCTGGCGCAGGACATGGTCATCCTCGACATGCGGCCCGCCTGCTCCTACACGGACTACTTCGTCGTCTGCACGGGACAGAACCCCCGCCAGACCGCCGCCATCTACGACGCGGTGCACAGCGGGATGAAGCACGACGTGCGACTACTGCCGAGCTCGGTGGACGGCCAGAGCGAAGCCTCCTGGAGCGTCGCGGACTACCTCGACGTGGTGCTCCACATCTTTACGCCGGAGGCACGTGCCTACTACCGGCTAGAAGAGCTTTGGGGCGACGCCCCACCCGTCGAGGTCGCGGCCGTCTAGCTGACGTGCGGAGCCGACTCGCCCGACCTATCCGTCGGTGTGCTTGAGCTCGGACTCCTTGCGTTGTGCATCGTCCAGCGACAGCTCCCCTGAGCAGACCTTGGCGTTGAGGTCGTTCTCGATCGAGTCCACCTCGGACGCGCGCGGATAGGGCTCGGGCCAGAGGTTCCGCGGATCGGTCGGATGCCCGCCGAGCTCGAGGCTGATCAGGTGGTCCTCCTGATAGTCGGACGGCGAGCCGCCGACGCCGTATTCACGCATCTGTTTCTCTTTCAGCTCGTTCGTGTACGAGGTCGGCGGCCGGATCGTCTTCGTCCAGCCGCGCACGCAGATGGTGGAATTGATGTTCGCCTGCGTCACGTCGGGGTTCAGAACGCCGGGCGAGCGCACGATGTTGGCGTGGTACGGGCCCTTCGACGATGAGCCGTGCGGCGACACGATCGCGACGGCGAGCAGGAGCAGTGCAATCGCGACGAGTGCGGTGCGCGTCGACATGCGTGCCAGCGTGCGGACGATGTTGTTGCACCGCAAGTGTCCAAACCGGACACGGCCCAGCCGATGTCGTTGCTAGCTTCGACAACATGCTCACAACTGATCAGAAGGGCGCCGTCGCCGAGCTCGCGATAGCCCGGGCCGCCGCCGAGCTTGGAATTGGCGTCTGGGGCTCATACACCGTCGAACGTTACGACTTGATCTTCGACCTGAGGCCAAGACTCGTTCGTGTGCAATGCAAGTGGGCGACAAGGCGCGGCGACATCATCTCCGTCCTTTGCTACGCGAATCGCAGGAATCGCGATGGATTGCTCAGAACTTTCTATTCGCCGGAGGAAATCGATGCATTCGCCGGCTATTGCGCGGACCTGGATCGCTGCTACTTCCTCTCACTCGAGACGTTCCCCAGCCGCAGCGCCATTCAGCTCCGGCTGGCACCAACCAAGAACAATCAACGAGTAGGCGTAAACTGGGCGAAGGACTTCGAATTCGCCGCTACAATCGGGCGGCAAGGGGCCATAGCTCAGTTGGGAGAGCGCCAGCGTGGCACGCTGGAGGCCGTCGGTTCGAGCCCGACTGGCTCCACTGAACTTGGCAGTGCGCAAACCGCGGGCGTGACGACGCGGTAGGTCGGCAGGATTTCCTTGCGGCCGTTGGCGCGGTGGAGACCCGGGCCGAGCCGCCTATCAGCCCGTGACCAATAGACGCCGGAATCCTTGCGGCTCCTAGTGGATCGCAAACGGCTCCGCCGCGAGCAGCGGCTGGTTTGCGCACTGCAAAGTCCCGCCCACTCGCTAGGCGGTCTCGCCGAGTGCGGCGACCTCTCGCCGCTCGGCAAGCCTCTGCAAGGCCCGCGCCTCGATCTGCCGGACCCGCTCGCGCGTCAGCCCGAGCCTGCGGCCGATCTCCTCGAGCGACTTCGGATCGGGATCGCCGTTCATGCCGTAGCGCAGCTTGACGATCTCGCGCTCGCGCTCGGGTAGCGTCTCGACTGCACTGCGTACGGCGTCCTCCGCGAGGCTTACTTGCACTTCCTCGGACGGTTCGACGTCCTCGCCGGCGATCAGGTCGCCGAAGCTCGCGTCGCCCGAGGCGCCGACCGGCTTGTCGAGGCTCGTGACGGCGCGTGCGGCGGCCCGGACTTCCTTTACGTGCTTGAGCGAGAGCTTTGCCTTTTCCGCGACCTCCTCGTCGGTCGGGTCCCGCTCGAGCTTGGCGATCAGTGCCCGCTCCGCGCGCGACATCTTCTGCTCGCGCTCGACGATGTGGACGGGAATGCGGATCGTGCGCGACTTGTTCGCCACGCCGCGCTGCACGGCCTGCCGAATCCACCAGGTCGCGTACGTCGAGAACTTGTAACCGCGGCGCCAGTCGAACTTCTCGACCGCGCGTATGAGCCCGATGATCCCTTCCTGGATCAGGTCGAGCAGCGAGATGCCGTGACCCTGGTACTTCTTGGCGATCGAGACGACGAGGCGCAGGTTCGAGTTGATCATCAGATCCTTCGCCTCCTTGTCGCCCCCCTCGATGCGCTTTGCCAGCTCCACTTCCTCGGAGGCGGTCAGCAGGTTGTAGCGCCCGGCCTCGTTGAGGAAGAGCTGGAGCGCATCGGTCGTGGCGGCGGCCAGGTCGCCGTTCACGTACGTGCTCCCCGCGGCGTCGGGGCGGGCGCAGTCGTCGGTGAGCGCGATGCCCCGTTCCTCCAGTTGCTCGAAGAACCCCGTGGTCTGGTCGTCGTCGAGATCTGCTTCCCGCAGGAACTCACTGACAGCGGAGAGGTTGAGGCAGCCGAGCTCCTCTCCCTGCTCCAGGAGGGCTTGCAGGCGTTCGTCTACGGACATTTCGCGGCGTATTCCCCTTTTCGGAGCCTGGTCGAACGCGAATTTTGCACTTCTGTTGCAAAGACGTTACCCGGGCGTCGGAGTTGGCCGCGTACCGTCGGAGCGATCCCGACCAGGAGGAATCCCATGCGCCGACCAGGCATCCGGTCGCTCGCGGGGGGAGCGGCCGGGATCATCGCAGGTGTCATCGGGGGAATCGCGCTGACCTCGACCTCGGCAGCGAGCGGGCCCACGCCCGCTACGCCGGGCCTCGATGCCGTCCACATCCCGCCCGTGCTCACCAGAGCGGGCGAGCCGGTCACGTTGCGGTACGCGATCGTTTGCGCACCGAGAGACGACGGTGAGCCCTGTGACGGCTCGGGTTCGGTCTACGTGCGCGCGGGTCAGAGCGGGCCGTTCCAGCGGCTAACGCTGAGCCGCGGCGAAGACTCGAGCGAAGGCCGGTACTTCGTCGACCTGCCGCGCGAGATCGCCTCGTCGCGGGCGGGCTTCTCCTACTTCGCGGTGCTCCGCGACGGCGCGAACGGAGCGACCACCACCGTCCCGGCGGGCGGGGACGCCGCGCCGCAACGCAGCGTCCCGCTGCGTGATGCTGCCGAGGTTGCGCTCGGCGTGCATGCCTTCGGCCGCGACCGCGCGCCGGACGAGCAGGTCGTCTCGGCGCCGTGGGGCAGCGAAGTCGGCGAGGCGGGCCTTGCCGGCTCCCGCGGGCTCGGCTTCGTCGGCCCTTCCTCGTTCGACGTCGCTGCCGACGGCACGGTCGCGGTCCTCGACCAGGTGAACGCCCGAATCCAGCGTTGGTCACGCGCGGGTGTGAAGGCGACGCGGGTCGAGGTCAGCGGCGGGCTAGCAGACTTTGCTCTCGAGCCCGGAGGGACGATGGACGTCCTCGAGCCGCCGAACCGCATGAGTCCGGCTCCGGTGCTGCGCAGCTTCCGCGGAGACGGAACGCCGCGTTGGGCGCAGCGGCTCTCCGATCGGACGTGGGCCAAGCTGGCCGCGGGGCCCGCGGGGCCGGTCGTTCAACAGCAGCCCTCGGAGCAATGGCTACCCACCGCCGAGCATGGGACTGCCCTCGGCCGAGCCGCGCAAGCCGGCCGCGGCCGGCCTGGTCGGCCGTTCGCCAA
>JBGPYI010000105.1:0-7585 GCA_041493175.1 Gaiellaceae bacterium
GCCTCATCCAATCGATCGTCCAAGTGGGCAATCTGACCCGCGCGCAAGTAGATGCGTGAGGCGAGTTTGTGATCCTCGGGAATCGATTGGGCGAGCTGGGTGACCTTGGCTCTCGCGGTTTCCCAACGCCCTGTCCGAAAAGCAATCTCAATCGCGGCGAGTCGGACGATGGGAGCGGTCGGCGAGGCGTGCTCCGCTATCTCTAACCAACGGTTGATGGTGGTTATTCGTCCTTCTGAGAGGACGGAGTCGAGCGCTTCCTCCAGAACACGAAGGATTAGCTGAAAGAGACCGAATTCCGCTGCAACCGAGGCTGCCTCGGACCATCGAAACTGGTCCGCGTAGGACTCTCCAATAATCCGCGCGGTTTCGCGCGTCTTCTCAGGGCCGAAGTCAGCCAGCTTGACCCGAAGGAATTGCCGTAGCAGCGGGTGCATCTCGTACGAAGACCCGTCTTTATTGAGGAAGCCGCTGTGGTGGCCTTCCTCAAGAATCATTTGGGCGCTCGTTCCGAACAGGGCTCGCAGTAGATGCTCGTCGAGCGTAGGAGCGAGCGCCAACTGCGAAAGCTGCCAGCGTAGGTCCTCTCTGAGCCCATGGTAGAGCTCCTCGGCAAAGTACTCATGAAGCGTTTCGGGCACTTCGCTGTTGCTTGTACGAAGTGGCCCGCGTAGGGAGGCTGCCAAGCCGATCACTGCTGGCCAACCTTCAGCAAGTGCGACCAGGCCAGGCATCTCTTCGTGGCTCCCAGAAAGGGCTTCTGCGGCTTCGCCAGGAGTCATTGCGAGCACATTTCGACCGAACTCAGTGATTTCGCCGTAGAGAAGTCGTTTCGCCGATACCCACGACGGCCGCTTTCGTGTGGCGATGAGAAAACGGACCGAGGTTGCTGCGACGAGGATCTCAATGAATCGCTCAGCGGGTTCGTTCCCCGCGAGAACGTGATAGTCATCGATAACTAGCCAGGCTGCGTCAGGCCAGTCGGCAAGATCGCTGGCCAGATCGCGGGCGAGTAGCTCGGAATCAGCCGCTGGGTCGGGAGAAGTCTTGAGCCGTGCTCGAAGCTGATTCCCGGCACCCGGGACGACAACCGCGGCGGCGGTCGCGAGATCGAGTGCCAGGGCTGCAGCATCCGATGAGGCGTCCGTGACCTGACACCAGCCGTGTTCGCGGCCAGACGAGGCGAGCCACTCCTTGGCGAGAGTCGTTTTACCGTAGCCGGCTGGCGCCGTAAGCAGCAGGATTCGACTTTGCGATTCCGCCAGCAGCCGCGTTAATCGCGGCCGCTCAATAATCCGCCTGTCAAGCGATGCAGATACTGCTGCCGTGCGGTGGTTCACCGCTCTCCCCTCGGGCGGCGCTTGCCTGCACTGACTCTACCGCGGTTGACAGCGATTTCGAGTTGCCAGTTAGGGCTGAACCGTGCCTGCGGCCCTTGGGGTCGCAGGCACGGTGCCGTCAGCCCCCGCTATCGGCCGCAGCCGATCCGAGGCTTCGCGCGAGGGGGTCGTCGCCGGTTATCGCCCGGTACGCAACCGGGATTTGCCGGCGTCGGGTCACACCGAGTTTCTGCCGTAGGACGTCTGAATGAGCCTTCGCGGTTCGAGGGGAAATGCCGAGGCGCTCTCCGACTTCGTCGTTTGAGCACCCGGCGGCGATGAGCTCGATGACCTGCCGCTGCCTCTCGGTGATCGTCGGAAGTGACTCTCGCAGTGCGTCGTACATGACGATCGAACCTAATCGGCCAGGCGCCGCCTGACCATTGACCAAAAGAGGTATTTCGACGAACTACACCCTCGGCTTGACAAGCGCGCCGTGCAGAAAACTCGCCTCGTGGCCGCGTCGATTGGCCTGGGCGAGCTGGTCCTCGTCCAGCGCTCCGATCCGCCGTAGCAGGTCGAGCTCGTCCTTCAGGTGAGTCCGCATCATCTCCGGCCCGTCTGTGGCGATCGTGAACTCAACCCCGTGCTCCACGAACGCCCGGAACGTGTCCCGCACCGCCTCCTCGTTCGGCAGCGCCTTCGTGAGCAGGTTCGACGTGGGACAGATCTCCAGCACGATCCCCGCATCGCGCAGCGCGGCCATCAGCTCCGGATCGCCGGCGGCCAGGATCCCGTGGCCGATCCGGTCCGGGCGTAGCGACTCCACGACCTCGCCGATCTCCTCGCGGCCCATGTCGCCGCCTTCTTCGCCGACATGGATCGTTATGCCGAGGCCGGCGGCGCGTGCCTCCTCCACCATCGGCGCGACCTGGCGGTAGTCGTAGCGGCCGCCGCCGGGACGCGGACCGGCAATGTCGACGCCGACGATCCCACGCGGGGACCAGCCGATCGCCTTCTCGACGATGATCGAGTTCTGCTCGGCGGTGAACGTCCGGTCCATCATCAGGATCAGCCCCGCGCGCACCTGCGGGTACTCGAGGCTCGCGCGGTCGAGGCCGCGGATGGCGGCGAGGATGATGTGGTCGAGGTCGCGCTCGCCGCCGCGGTTTCGCTTCATCGGGTTGAAGCGGAGCTCGAGCGTCGTGATCCCCTGCGAGCGGTAGGCGCCGCCGATCGCGGCGTGCACCGAACGCTCGACGGCGATCGGGCTCGACTGGATCATCTCCGTCCAGTGGTAGATCTGGTCGAGCGCGTCGAGGTTAGGTACGCCGCGCGGGTCGGAGACGGTGACGAGGCGTTCGAACTCCCAATAGTCCTTGACCGGGAGGGCGATGCCCTGCTCGTGCGCGAGGCTCCAGAGGATGTCGGAGGCGACCGAGCCGCCGAGATGGGTGTGCAGTTCGGCGAGGCCTTCCATGGGGGAAGTCTAGAGAGATGCGCTTCTGCCGACGTACGATGAGCGAGTGAAGGCTCTCGTTGTCGTTGTAGCGGCGCTGGCGGCCGTCGGCGCCGCCAACGCCGCGGTGCCGACGCCGGATCAGGTGCTGACGGGTTTCAATGTTCCCTCACGGAACATCGTGTGCAACGCGGGGCCGTCCCACGGCCGGAACGTGGTCGACTGCACGGTCTTCTGCGAAGCGTCCGCGCGCGGCCAGAAGATCTGGTCCATGCAGACGCGCGGTCGGGTCTCCATCGGTTACTTCATGTCGAACGTGGCCACGGATTTCCCGGTCCTGCGCTACGGACGGTCCTGGTCCTGGCACGGGATCCGCTGTACGTCGCGACGCTCGGGCCTCACCTGTCAGAACCAGTCCGGGCACGGGTTCGTACTCAGCCGCCAGTCGCAGCGCGTCTTCTAGGCCCCGTCCATATCCTCCGCGGCATGAAGGTAGGCATCGTCGTCCCCTATTCGTGGTCCTTCTGGGGGGCGGTGGTCGAGCACGCCGAGCTTCAGGCCGATGCACTGCGCCGGCACGGCGTCGACACGCGAACAATCATCGGCAACGATCCGCCGGGGAGCTTCACGCGCGTATTGCACCCGCGCTCCGGGCGCCACGACACGCCGCCGCCCGACATCATTCCGGTCGGCCGCTCTGTGATCGTGCCCGCAAACGGGACGCTGCCGAACATCGTCCTCTCGCCGCAAACCGTCTGGCGGATGTCGCGTGCGCTCGAGCGCGAGCGCTTCGACGTGCTGCACGTCCACGGGCCGATGACGCCGGCGATTTCCGTTGCCGCCCTTGCGCTGGCGAAGGTTCCGCTCGTCGGGACCTTCCATGCGCACGGCGCGCTCGGCTGGATGAAAGGCGCTGTGCCGATCTGGGGCTTCCTCGCCGACCGGATCGATCACCGGATCGCGGTCTCGCGGCACGCGCGTGACAGCGCGCACGCCTGGCTGCCGGGCGAGTACGAGATTCTTCCGAACGGCGTCCTGATTCCTCCGGCCGCGGATCCGCACGGCCGCGAGCGCCAGATCCTCTTCGCCGGGCGGCAAGAGGCGCGCAAGGGTTTGCACGTGCTGCTCCGTGCGTGGCCCGAGATCCGCCGGCGCACGGGTGCGCGCCTGCGCATCGTCGGCGCCGACCCCCTCGCCGTTCGCTTGTTGCTGACCCGCGAGCGGGTGTCCGACGAGGGCATCGACCTCCTCGGCTTCCTGTCCCAGGAAGACCTCACCGCCCAGCTTTTGAAGTCAAAGGCACTTGTTGCTCCGTCCCTCGGTGGGGAAAGCTTCGGGATGGTGCTCACCAGGGCCTATGCCTGTGCCACCCCGGTCGTCGCGTCCGACATCGACGGGTACCGTGAGGTCATGACGAAGGAGGCCGCCGTCTCCTTCCCGGCAGGCGATGAGCGGGCGCTCACCGAAGCGGTCGTCGACCTGCTGGAGGACGAGCCGCGACGCGCGGCGCTCGGCGCAGGAGCGCGCCGCGTTGCGGTCGAGCGCTACTCCTGGGACGACATCGGGCGGCGACTCGTCGAGATCTACGAGCAGGCGGCAGCCGCATCGTGAGGTTCCTGCAGAGCGGCTGGCTCCGCGCCGCAGTCGTCATGCTCGCCGCCGCCGGCGTGTTTGCGGCGCTCTGGTGGCGCGGGCCGGCCTGGGGCGCAGTCGCTGACGCGTTCACGGCGGTCGAGTTGCGCTGGGTCGTCGCCGCGGTCGGCCTGAACCTGCTTTCGGTGCTGGTCCGCGCGCTTGC
Organism: Gaiellaceae bacterium; assembly: GCA_041493175.1. Taxonomy (GTDB): domain Bacteria; phylum Actinomycetota; class Thermoleophilia; order Gaiellales; family Gaiellaceae; genus 3-1-20CM-4-69-9. Next base: position 4,577 of record JBGPYI010000105.1, read on the forward strand.
GTGGCGCACCGTGATCGTGCAGGCGTTCGAAGAGCCCCACCCGAGTCCCCTGCTTGTCTTCTCCGCCTTCTCCGTCGGCCTCTTCGCGAACGCGATTCTGCCCGGACGCATCGGCGAGCTGGCACGGGTCGCGGTGCTGAACAGGCGCATGCGTCAGCCCGGCGCCTGGGCGCGCTTGCTCGGAACGGTCTTCGCGCACCGCGTCTTCGATCTCGTTGCGGTCATGGCGCTGGTCGTCTACGTGATGCTGACCACGCATATTCCGGACTGGGCGGTCACGAGCCTGATTGCGGTGGTCGTCGTCGGAATCGTTCTGTTCACCGTCGCGGTGATGGGTGCTCGCAGCGATCACTATGCCGGGTTCGAGGAAGGGCTCGGTGCGGTGCGCAAAGTGGTGAGGCTCGCGCGTGTCGGGCTCGGCGTCATGCGCCGGCCTGCGGCCGCTGCGCTCGCGCTGCTCTTTCAGCTGCTCGGCTGGACGTGCCAGCTGTTCGCCGTCTACACGTCGATGCGCGCGTTCGGGATCCACGAGCCGCTGCCGGCGGCCGGGCTCGTACTCGTGCTGATGAACGTCGCGACGATCTTTCCTTTGTGGCCCGGGAACGTCGGGCTCGTGCAGGCGGCGGTCGCGCTGCCGCTCTTCACGTACTACGGCGTGGCGAAGGCGCGCGGAATCGCGTTCGGCTTCGGCCTCCAAGCCATCGAGGCGTCCGTCGGGATCGGCGTGGGGCTGATCTTCCTCGCCCGCGAAGGGCTCTCCGTCGCGATGCTCAGGGTGATGCCGGACGCGTCGCAGGCAGAGTCCCCGGCGCGGGAGCCGTCGCCCGCGGACGCGTCCCCGGAGGCCGATGCCGAGCGCCCGCGCGCTCGCCTGTCCGGCTAGCCTCAAAGGCGTCTTGACGGCGCGCGAGGCGGCAGCCGCACTGGCGGAGGGTTTGCGCTCCTGGGCCGAGGTCGACGAGCTTCCCGTGGCTGACGGCGGAGAGGGAACGCTCGACGTGCTGCATGCGGCCCTCGGGTGCGAGTGGCGAGAGGCCGAGGTTTCCGACGCGTTTGGGCGGCCACGGGTCGCGCGCTGGCTCGTCACCTCGGACGGCGCGGCATTGCTCGAGGCTGCGGAGGCGATCCCGCTCGATCCGGAGCGGCTCGATCCCTTCGCCGCTTCGAGTCGCGGGCTCGGTGAGCTCATCCGTGCGGTCGGGCAACCGCGCGAGCTGCACGTCGGTCTCGGCGGAACGGCGAACGTCGACGGCGGCGCCGGTCTACTGGAAGTGCTCGACGAGCTGCCGGCCCCGACGCGTGTCGCGTGTGACGTCGATGTTCCCCTCGTGGATGCAGCCCGAGTCTTCGCCGCGCAGAAGGGCGCTTCGCCGGCACAGGCGCTCGCGTTGGAAGCGCGGCTCCTCGCGATGGAAGAGCTGGCCCCGTACGCGGACCTGCCGGGAGCGGGCGCAGCCGGCGGTCTGGGCGCAGCGCTCGCGTCGCTCGGCGCTGAGTTGCTACCCGGCGCGCCGCTCGTCCTCGATCTCGTCGGCTTCGACCCGGCCGGTTACGACCTCGTCGTCACGGGTGAAGGCACGGTCGACCGCACGACGACCCGCGGGAAAGCGCCAGGCGAGGTCGCCCGACGCTGCGCGGTGGCGGGAGTACGTTGCGTCCTGTTCGGCGGCCGCATCGGCGAGGCTCCTCCGGAGCTCGAGGTGATTCCCCTGTCGGGTAACCCGACGCGGGCCAGAGAGGATCTCGTGGCCCTCGGCAGACTTCTTCGGGAGATGTAAGCGGGTAGTGTCGCCCCGTCGCCAATCTCGAGAGACGGAGGTCATGAGCAATGGAGTCAGGTGTCTATACACCAGCTGAGGATCAGTACCCCGTGCAGTTCTCGGTCGAGTATCCGGACCGGGATCTCAATCGGCTGACGACGGCATTCAGGATCATCGTTGCGATCCCGATTCTGATCGTGCTGGGCGCGATCGGGGGCGGCGAGTGGGGCGCTGGTGCCGGGAGCGGCGGGAACGGCGCGTGGGCCGCAGCAGGCGGCGGCGGGGTTCTCTTCTTTCCGGCGCTGCTGATGATCCTGTTTCGGCAGAAATATCCGCGCTGGTGGTACGACTGGAACCTCGAGCTGATGCGTTTCGAGAACAGGGTCTTCGTGTATCTCGGTCTGCTGGACGACCGGTACCCCTCCACGGACGAGCGTCAGTCCGTCTCGCTCGAGTTTCCGTATCCGGACGCGAAGCAAGGCCTGAACCGGTGGCTTCCGCTCGTCAAGTGGTTCCTCGCGATCCCGCACTACATCGTGCTGATTTTCCTGGGCCTCGCGGCGATCGTCTGCGTGATCATCGCGTGGTTCGCGATCATCTTCACCGGTCGCTATCCGAGGGGGCTCTTCGATTTCGTCGTGGGCGTCATGCGCTGGGGCATTCGAGTCTCCGCTTACGCGTTCGTCCTGGTGACCGACCGGTACCCGCCGTTTCGGCTGACCCCGTAAGGGAGCGTCACGGCCGCGCTGACTCGGCGCGGCGGGCTAGCTCCTCGATCTTGCCGTGCGCGGCGTCGAGCCTGCCGACGCAGAGCTTGTAGAGCTCCTCGCCGCGCTCCCACAGCTGGATCGCCTCGTCGAGGCCCGTCTCGCCACGCTCGAGCCGCTCGACGATCTGCTCCAGCTCGCGCTGCGCGTCTTCGAACGTCTGCTCTTCTGCGCTCACTCGACGCGCGCTCCGAAGCGGCCGTCGGCAACTTCGACCTCGACCTGGTCGCCCGCAGCAACCGCTTCGGTCGAGCGGACGATCTCGTCGTGTGTGCGCACGATCGCGTAGCCACGCTCGAGCGTTGCGCGCGGCGAGAGCGCACGGAGACGGCCGGCGGCGTGCTCGAGCCGCGCGCGCTTGCGCTCGACGGCGAGCGCGGGCGCACGGCGAAGTCGGTCATGTGCGTGTACGAGCCTCTCGCGGCGACGCTCGACCATCGCGCGTGCGCCGCGCGCAAGTCCGCCGCGCGTCCGGTCGAGCC
>JBGPYI010000115.1:0-7064 GCA_041493175.1 Gaiellaceae bacterium
ATGGACGGCTTCGCGGTGCGCTCGGAGGACACGCCGGGACGCTTGCCGGTCGTGGCGCGGATCGCGGCGGGCGTGCCGTCACCGCGTGCGCTCGAAGCAGGTGAGGCGATGGCGATCGCAACCGGCGGCGTCGTGCCGGTCGGAGCGGACTCCGTCATCCCCATCGAGTACGTTGTCGAGAGTGACAACAGTGTCGAGATTCCCGATCGTGTCGTCCAAGGTGACAACGTCCGTCCTCGCGGCGGCGACGTTGCCGCAGGGGACGTCGTGGTGCCGCACGGCGCGCGCCTGGGCGCTGCACAGATCGGAGGGCTTGCTGCTGCGGGGCTCGATCGCGTTGTTGCCGCACGGCGCCCTCGTGTCGCGGTGCTTGCGACGGGCACGGAGCTGCGGAGGCCGGGCGAACCGCTGGGACCCGGTGAGGTGTACGAGGCGAACGGCGTGCTGCTGGCGACAGCGTTCGCCTCCGCCGGCGCCGACATCGACGCGCTCCCCGCTGTCGCCGACGACGAGTCGTCGCACCGCGCTGCGCTCGAGCGAGGCCTTGCGGCCGATGTGCTCGTCACCTCGGGCGGTGTGTCCGTCGGGCCGCACGATCTCGTTCGCCGGATCCTGAGCGAGCTCGGCGTCGAGGAGATTTTCTGGGGCGTCGCGGTCAAGCCGGGCAAGCCGCTTGCATTCGGCGTGCGCGGGTCGACGCTCGTCTTCGGACTTCCCGGCAATCCGGTCTCCTCCCTCGTCGATGCCGAGGTCTTCGTGCGACCCGCGCTGCTCGCGCTGCAGGGCGCCACCGTCCCTGGTCCGGTGTTCTTCGACGGGCGGCTCGCGGCTGCGGTGCGGCGCAACGCTCACCGCGATGAGTTTCTGCGCGCGCGCTCTGTCGCCTCCGACGACGGCGTTCTGCTCGACCCGATCAGCGGTCAGGAGTCGCACATGATCGCTCGCGCCGCCGCCGCAGATGCGCTCGTGCTCGCGCCCCGAGGCGAAGGCGAGCTCGCCGCCGGCGAGAGGGTGCGCTACTTGCCGCTCGCCTGAGCGGTCACCTCGTACGGCTTTGCGCCGCGCGGCTCGACGCGCAGCAACTGCGCATATGCGATGTACCGATGCGACGCGAAGAAGCGAGGATGGCACGCCTGTAGCTCGACGAGCTCGTGCCGGGGCGAGCGCAGCACCGAGAGATCGGTCGAGCTCACGATGCGATGGCGTGTCACGGCGTAGATGAAGGTCCCGTACGGAACCTCGATCGTGATGCGGTCGCCGCTCCGCAGCCTGTCGATGTGCGAGAACGGCGCGAGGTACGTGGTGCGGTGCCCGGCGATGTACACAAGCCTGTTCTCTCCCGGCATGAACGTCCGCTTGTCCCGCCCGGGTCCTTTCTTGAGTGTGTCGTGGTCGGTGCCGTTGACGAGCAGCATGTTCAGGCCCATTCGAGGTACGCGCAGGCGGCCGATCACCTCGCCGCGCGTCGAGCTCGTGCGGTAGCGCTTCGCCTCGCGTGCGACGCTCTCGCGCTCTGCTGCCTGCGTGGTGCCGGAGATCGTGGTCTCGAACGACCGCGCCCGCTGGTCGTACTGCGAGGCGAGCTGGTGCTGCTTCCACTTTGTGTAGAGCGCGGTGAACGGGTCCTGCCACTGCCACACGAGCAGAGCCCAGAGGAGCGTCAGCACGCCCGTGACGGCGAGCAGGGTTCCCAGAAGACGGACGGCTCGGCGCATCTAGCCCTCCAACGCCTCCGGCAGGCCGGAGGACGCGCGCGGCCGGCGGTCGTAGAGCGCGAGAACGGTTCTGCGCACCACCTTGCGAAGGGGACCGCTGGGCGGGAGCTCGGCCGCAGCCGGGTACGGGGCGTAGCGTCGTGTGGCTAGGGCGGCGAGCTGTCCCGTGCCCGCCAGCCAGACGACCATGAGCGGCATGACGACGAAGGGTACGTAGCCGACCGCTCTTAGCTCTGCGAGATACCAGGGCGCATCCCAACCCAGCCCGAACCGCCCCGCGAAGGAGCCGAGCAGAAGCGCCGGGCCGGCGAAGCCCAGGGCGAGCACGCCCAGCCTGACGCCGACCGGCGCGCCCCGCACCTGTGGGAGCCAGAGCCAGACGTGGAGCGACGGCAGCAGGAACACGAGCGCGAAGGGATTCGTCGCAACCACGAGCAGCGAGAGTGCGCCGAGGCAGAGGAGCGAGGCGGTGTGTCCGGCGAGCTCCTCCTCGGATGTGATCGCTCGGCGCGGGATCAATCGCTCGCGCGCGACGAGCCAGCCCAGCAGCGAGAGCACCGCAAGCGCGAGCAACGCCTTTGCCGGCCAGTCGTGCGCGATCGGGCTCGACGGCGGGATCGGCCGTGCCGCGCCGGTTGGCCACGCACCCAGCAGCTTGAAGAGCTCGAAGAGACCCACCACCCAGGCCCAGAAGAGAAGCCTGCTGCGGTACGCGCGCAGCGCGGGGGCAAGTGCGATGTGTCTTCTCCTGCAGCGCGCGAATAGATCGATCGCTGTTGCCAAAAAGGGCAACAGACAAGCGATCAGCACGAGCTCGACGGCCCAGCCGCGGATGAGGCGCGAGCCGAGGTACAGATAGGTGGAGGTTCCCTGCGTGAACTCGAGACCTTCGTCCAGGGTCCCGAGTGCGTCCTGTGCCGCCCGGCCGACCTGGCTGAGCTTGTCTGCGCGGAGCCGGTCCTTGGTGTCGCTCACAGGATCGGGAGGGTTGTCGCCGGCAGTCGTGAGCGTGACGGCGGCGATGCCCTCTGTGAGGAACGGCGCCTGCTCGTAGAGCGAGAACGGAAAACCCAAATCGATCAGCTGGCGTAGCGCGCTCGGCCGGGCCGGCGGCCGTCCCGTTTCTGCCGCGACGCGTGCGGCGATCGTCTGGAGGAAGGTTCCTGACGGCTCACGAGGAGTGTCGCCGCCGAACTCCATCCGGATGCGCCCGCTGCCTCCGACCGAGTCGAGGTTGATGACGCCGGCTACGTCGTTACGAAAGGGGGAATGGGCCGCGAACCAGGCCGCGCCCACCCCACCGAACGCGCCGCCGTCTGTCGAGAGGAAGAGGATCGTGTGGTTCGGACGCAGCTGGCCGGAGGGCAGGCCGGGCGGGACGCCGTATGCGCGGGCGAGTTGAATCAGCGCCGCCGTCCCGGACGCGTTGTCGTTCGCGCCAGGGCCGCGTCCGTCGTTGTCGCGGTGCGCCATCACCACGATCGTGCGCGGTGAGCGGCCGACTGCTTCTGCGATGATGTTCTGCAGCTCGACCTTGCCCCGCCCGGGAATGACGGCGCTGAAGCGCTCGGTGTGGATCGGCAATCCGTACGGTTTGAGTTGATCGCGGAACCAGGCCGCCACGCCGAGTGACTGTGGTGACCCTGGCTGGCGGTACGGGCGGTCGGCCAGGTCTTTTGCGAGCGTCTTGGTTGCCTCCCCGTCGAACGCCGGGAGGAACGCGCGCGGCAGCGGAGTCGGTCGCGCGACGCTGAAGGCGGCCACCAGGAGCGGCAGCCCGACGAGCAGCCACGTCCCTCGGTACAGACGTGCGTTCATCGGTCGCTGCAGTGAGCCGGGACGGGCCCGGCGCCGCTCGGTCCGGGGCGGAACGGAGGCCATCCGGGGCTATAGTAGGCGCCGAACCACCCGGCAATCGAAACGGGGCGAGAGCAAGCTCCCGCCCCTCCTAGGAGGCATCGCAAGCGACGCCTCAGCGTCCGGCAGGCACTGTTAGCCGAGACGACATGCCCGACTCCTCGACCATCCTCCTCGTCGACGACGAGGATTCCGTTCAGAAGCTGCTCGCCTTCCCTTTGGAGCGCGAGGGCTATCGCGTGTTGCAGGCGCGGGACGGCGAGGAAGCGTTGAAGCGCTTCGCATCGGAGCGCGTCGACCTGGTCGTCCTGGACATCATGCTGCCGAAGCTCGACGGGCTCGAGGTGTGCAAACGCCTGCGGGCCGAGAGCGAAGTGCCGATCATCATGCTGACTGCCCGCGACGACGAGCTGGACAAGGTGCTCGGCCTCGAGCTCGGCGCCGACGACTACATCACGAAGCCCTTCTCGATCCGGGAGTTCCGAAGTCGCGTCCGCGCCCTGCTGCGGCGGGCGTCCGTCTCCCGCCCGGTTGACGAGGACGGTGAGGTGATCTCGGCCGAAGGGCTGACGATCGACCTCGCACGCCGTTCGGTCGAGGTCGGGGACCAGCGGGTGCGGCTCACCTACGTGGAGTTCGAGCTGTTGCGCATCCTCGCCTCGCATCCGGGTCGCGTGTACAGCCGCCGAATGCTCCTCGAAGCGCTCTGGGGCGGCGCCGATTACCGGGAGCCGAGGACGATCGACGTCCACGTCCGGCATTTGCGCGAGAAGCTCGAGCGGGACCCGGCCGAGCCTGAGTACATCCTGACCGTGCGGGGCGTCGGCTACCGCTTCCGCGATCGGTGAACCCTCTGCGCAGTGTCGGTGCCCGCCTGGGGCTCGGGTTGGCCGTAGTCGTGGCCGGGGCGCTGGTGCTGGCCGACCTGATCGTCGTGCCGTCCCTCGAGCGGAGCCTCGTCAACGCCAAAGTGGCGCAGCTCAGTGAGGCGGCGCCCCAGGTGGGCTCCCAGCTCCTGAACAGCTCGAGCTTCACGCTGGACGACAACATCCAGACCGCCGCGGCGAGCGTGGACGCCAGGGTCATCTACTTCACGCCGTTCACCTACAACCCGCCGAGGCTCACCGTCTATGCCGACTCCAACCCGGTGACCTCGGCGGACGTCGAGGACGATCGGCTCGCGCTGCGCGCCTTCGCCGAAGCTCGCGATGTCAGCGGCACGGTCACGGTGGGCGGCGTGCGGTACGCGGAGGCCGCCCACCCCATCTTCGGCGGGCCGGTCATCCTGCTGCGCGCCTCGCTCCACGACTCTCTACGCAGCATCCATCTCGTCCGGAGCCGCCTCGTCGTCGCGGGTCTGATCGCGCTGGCGGCCTCCCTCTTCGTCGGCTACCTCGCGGCTTCCATCTTCGCCGGCCGGATCCGCCGGCTCGAGCGCGCGGCCGACCGGATCGCGAGCGGCGACTTCAGCCAGCCCGTCGTCGACTCGGGCCGGGACGAGGTCGGCCAGCTCGCCGACGCATTCGAGCGGATGCGGCAGCGGCTCGCGCAGCTGGAGCACGCCCGGCGGGAGTTCATCGCTAACGCGTCTCACGAGCTGCGGACGCCGCTCTTCTCCCTCGGGGGTTTCCTCGAGCTGATGACCGACGAGGAGCTCGACCCCAAGACGCAGGCCGAATTCATGGGCACGATGCGCGAGCAGGTCGAGCGGCTGACGAAGCTCGCGACCGAGCTCCTCGATCTCTCGCGTCTCGACGCGGGACGGTTGACTGTCGAGCGCGACCCTGTCGATCTCGCGGCGCTTGCCGAGACGCTGGCGGATGAGTTTCGGGCCGTGGCTCGCTCGACCGGGCACCAGCTCTCCGTGCGAGCCAACGGGCCCGCAGAGGGACTGGGAGACGAGGAGCGGGCGCTGCAGATCGGGCGGATCCTCGTCGAGAACGCGCTCGTCCACACTCCACCCGGCACGCCGGTCCGGCTCGGGACGGCACGCCGGGACGGCTCCGCCCTGCTGACCGTCGACGACGAGGGTCCGGGGATTCCGGCGCAGCACACCGGCCAGGTTTTCGACCGCTTCTATCGCATCGAGGGATCGGTGGCGTCCGGCAGCGGCCTCGGGCTGGCGATCGCGAAGGAGTTGGCCGGGCTGATGGGCGGCTCGGTCGAGCTCGACATGAGCGAGGGCCGAACGAGATTCGCCCTCGTCCTGCCGGCCTCCTCGGGTGCGCTGCCGTTTTCACGCGAAAACGAGCGCCTGGAAGAACCATCGCTACAGTGAGCCAGATGCGGCTCCCGGCTCTTGCCGTTGTGACCGTCGTCGCCGCCTCCCTGGGCGGCGGCGCTGCGTTGGGCATCGGAAAAGGCGCGGGTTGGCTCGGCCAGGGCACGAAGACGGTGGTCGTGCGCGCGGCGGCTGCCCAGACGGCGGCCCTGCCGGCCTCCGCCACCTCGAAGGTGTCCGTTCTGCCCGGCAAGGGCTTCGATCCGCAGCGGATCTTTGCCGAGCGCTCACCGGGGGTGGTGACGATCTTCGCCTACTTCGGTGATCCGAGCTCGGTAGCGACCCCGGTGTCGCAAGGCTCCGGTTTCGTCATCTCTCCCAAGGGCTACGTCCTCACGAACTCGCACGTGATCACGAGTGCCGGCGAGGCGTCGCGTGTTCGGGCCGCAGATCATCTTTTCGTCGAGTTCGCCGACGGTGATCGGGCCGAGGCAACGGTGGTCGGCTGGGACCTCTACGACGACGTCGGCCTGCTTCGCCTCGAGCCGAATGCGCATCCGCTCTCGCCCGTGCCACTCGGCGAGTCGGCGGCGGTCGTCGTGGGCGAGCCCGTGGCGGCGATCGGCAGCCCGCTCGGAAACGAAAACACGCTGACGGTCGGAGTCGTGTCCGCGATCCATCGCTCGATCGACGCGATCACGGTCCGGCTTTACAAGGTCGTGGACGCCATCCAGACGGACGCACCGATCACGCACGGAAACTCGGGCGGGCCCCTCTTCGATGCGCGTGGCCGCGTGATCGGCATCAATGCGCAGATTCGCAGCGCGAGCGGGACGGGCAACGACAGCGGGATCGGGTTTGCGATCCCGATCGACGCGGCGAAGCATTCCCTCGCGCAGCTGATCTCGAAGGGCAAAGTGACGTACGCGTACGTCGGCATCACGACCGAGAACATGACGCCGTCTCTGGCCCGGGCACTCGGGTACAAGGTCGACCACGGCGCGTTGATCGTCGGGGTCAACGGCGGCAGCCCGGCGGAGAAGGCCGGGCTCCACGGCGGCAATCGAGAGGCTCATGTCCTCGGCCGCAACCTCGAGACCGGCGGAGACGTGATCGTCGCGATCGATGGGAAGCCCGTCAACGGCGCAGACGACGTCGTCCGGTTCGTCTCCTTCTCGCTGAAGCCGAAGGACGTTGCCGTGCTCACGATCGTGAAGCCCGGGGGCCAGCGCAAGAAGGTGGCCGTCACGCTCGCCGAGCGACGGCTGCCG
>JBGPYI010000009.1:0-19423 GCA_041493175.1 Gaiellaceae bacterium
CGCACGATCTTCGCGGAGCTCGCGGTAGCGGGCCTGGATCGGCCCGAGGAGCTCGACGACAGCCTCGGCGACATCCGACTTGAAGTCCCCGTAACCCACGCCGTCGTAGCGTGACTCGATCGCGTCGGGCTGCTGGCCCGTCGCGACGGACATGATCGAGATCAGGTTCTCGATCCCTTCCTTGCCCTCGCCGCGGCGGACTTCCCGGCCGGAGTCGGTGACGGCGCTCTTGATCTTCTTCCGGATCGTGTCCGGCTCGTCGAGCATCTGCACGGTCCCCTGCGCCGTGCCGCCCGTCGTCGACATCTTCTTCGTCGGCTCCTGCAGGTCCATGATCTTCGCGCCGAGCTTTGGGATTACGACCTTCGGGACGACGAGCGTCTCGCCGTAGCGTGAGTTGAACCGCTCGGCGATGTCGCGCGTCAGCTCCACGTGTTGGCGCTGGTCCTCGCCGACCGGGACCGCGTCGGTCTGGTAGAGCAGGATGTCCGCGGCCTGCAGGACGGGATAGGTGAAGAGTCCGACGGAGATGAACTCCTGCTGCTCGGCCTTGTCCTTGAACTGGGTCATCCGCCGGAGCTCGCCCATGCTCGCGACGGTCGAGAGCAGCCAAGCGGCTTCGGGGTGATCGGGATTGTGGCTCTGGACGAAGAGCGTGCAGCGGTCCGGCTCGAGGCCCGAGGCTATGAGCAGCGCCGCCAGTGAGAGGGTCGACTCCCTCAGATCTTCGGGGTCGTAGGCGACCGTGATCGAGTGCAGGTCGACGATGCAGATGAAAGCCTCCCCTTCGTCCTGGGAGGCGACGTACTGCGTGATCGCCCCGATGTAGTTGCCGAGGTGCTTCTCGCCGGTGGGCTGGATGCCGCTGAAGATCCGCATTGGACGGACAAAAGTATCCTGAGTTCCATGGCCGTGACGGGATCTCCCGAGCTCGTGATCGTGATGAGCGCCCACGCGACCTCCGAGGAGGTCGACCACGTCGTGGAGCGGCTCGCCGAGTCGGGCGCGCACGCGCACGTCACGCCGGGGCGCGAGGCGACGGTGATCGCGGCGATCGGCGAGCGGGAGGCGCTCGCGGGCCTGCCGCTCGAGGGCTATCCCGGAGTGGAGCAGGTGCTGCCGATCCTCAAGCCCTACAAGCTTGTCTCGCGGGAGCTGTCCTCGGATCCGACCGTGATCGAGGTTCGCGGCCGCCGGCTCGGTGACGATGCGTTCGGGCTCATCGCCGGGCCGTGCACCGTGGAATATAGGGAGCAGACGCTGGAGACCGCCCGCGCGGTCGCCCAGGCGGGGGCGACGATGTTGCGCGGCGGCGCGTTCAAGCCGCGGACGTCGCCGTACACCTTCAGCGGGCTGGGCGAGGAGGCGCTGACGATCCTCGTCGAAGCGCGCGAGGAGACGGGGTTGCCGATCGTGACGGAGCTGATGGATCCGCGCCACGTCGACGCCGTGCTCGAGCACGCGGACGTGATCCAGATCGGCGCGCGCAACATGCAGAACTTCAACCTGTTGTCGGAGGTGGGGCGCGCGGACAAGCCGGTCCTCCTGAAGCGAGGGCCCGCGGCCTCGATCGAGGAGCTGCTGATGGCGGCCGAGTACGTTGTCAAGGAGGGGAACGCACAGGTGATTCTGTGCGAGCGCGGGATCACGACGTTCGAGCGCGCGACGCGGTACACGCTCGACATCAGCGCGATCCCCGTCCTCAAGCAGGAGACGCATCTGCCGGTGATCGTCGACCCGTCGCACGCCGCCGGTCGCCGCGAGCTCGTGCTGCCGCTTGCGCGTGCGGCCGTGGCCGCGGGAGCGGACGGGATCATCGTCGAGGTGCATCCGCGACCCGAGGAGGCACTCTGCGACGGACCGCAGCAGATTCCCGTCGCCGACTTCCCGGACTTCGCGGACGAGATCCGCACGCTGGCCCACCTCATGGGCCGGACGATCGGCTAGGGGATGGCCGTCGAGAGGCTGGCAGTCGTCGGCACCGGGCTCATCGGTGCCTCGGTGGGGCTGGCGGCGCGCGCCGCGGGCGTGGGGGACGTGCGTGGGTGGGACGTCGATCCGGCCGCGCTGGCCGTTGCGGTCGAGCGCGAGGCCGTCGACGCTGCGGACTCTTTCGAGGCGGCGGTGTCGGGCGCCGAGCTCGTGATCGTCGCCGCTCCGGTCGCCGCTCTTCCTGCGCAGGTCGCGGCCGTGCTCGACGCGACGAGCGAGGGGACGACCGTGACGGACGTCGGCTCGACGAAGACACCGGTCACGCGCGCAGTGAGCGACGCCCGTTTCATCGGCGGGCATCCGGTGTGCGGCTCGGAAGCGCACGGCCCGGCACACGCGAGCAGCGGGCTCTTCCGGGGGGCGACGTGGTTCCTCACGCCGGATGCGACGACGGATCCGGAGCGCTATCGGACGCTGCACGGCTTCGTCGCGTCGCTCGGCGCGGTTCCGGTCGCGGTCGATCCGGAGGCGCACGACCGGCTGGTCGCGCTCACCAGTCATCTTCCGCATGCGCTCGCGAACGTGCTCCTGAACCAGGCCGGTGCGTCGCGGGTCGACGGACACGAGCCGCTCGCCGCTGCAGGTGGCTCGCTCCGTGACATGACGCGCGTCGCGGGAGCGAATCCGCGGATCTGGGTCGACATCTTCCTCGACAACGCCGAGGCTCTAGCAGCCGCGCTCGCCGAGCATCGCCGACGGATCGAGCAGCTCGAGCGTGCGCTTGCCGAGGGCGATGCCGGCTTCCTTGCGCGCTGGATCGGCGAGGCGTCGGACAACCGGCGCCGCATGCTCGCCGATGCGTACGAGGAGCCGGGCATGCTGCAACGGCTCCGCGTGCACGTCCCCGACCGTCCCGGCGTCCTCGCGGGCATCACGCAGGCGCTCGGCGCGGAGCGGATCAACATCGAAGACTTCGAGCTGCAACATCTGTCGCGGGAGCGGGGCGGCACGCTCACGCTGCTCGTCGGCGGGGAGGACGAAGCCGAGCGGGCGGCAGCGATCCTCGAAGCGCAGGGCTACCACGTCGTCATCTCACCTGTCCTCGAATGACACGGCCGGGTGTCGGACACCGTGCCTGGAATGTGACGCGAGCGTGACTCGAGTCGAACCTGCCGGGTCACTCGCGGGGCACATTGCGGTGCCCGGGGACAAGTCGATCTCCCACCGCGCGGTGCTCATCGGGGCGCTGTCCGACGGCGAGACGCATGTGCGCGGCTTCGGACGCTCCGCCGACACGCAGTCGACGATCGAGGCCGTGCGGGCGCTCGGCGTCCAGGTCGACGAGGTCGCCGACGACGAGCTGGTCGTCCACGGTGTCGGGCTACGCGGCCTGCGGGAGCCTGACGCCCCGATCGACGCCGGCAACGCCGGCACGCTGATGCGGCTCCTCCCGGGGATCCTCGCCGGGCAGGAGGGGCGCTTCGAGCTCACGGGCGACGAGTCGCTCCGCACGCGGCCGATGGACCGCGTCGCCGAGCCGCTGAAGCGAATGGGCGCCCGCGTCGAGACAAGGAACGGCCTGCCGCCTGTCGTCGTCGAGGGGACGGATGCGCTCAAGGGAATCGAGTACGTGCTCCCGATGGCGAGCGCGCAGGTGAAGTCCGCGATCCTCCTGGCAGGGCTCAACGCGAACGGGACGACCACCGTGGTCGAGCCCGCGCCGACCCGTGACCACACCGAGCTGATGCTCGAGGCGGCGGGAGCGCGCGTCCGCCGGCGACCGACTTCCGTCTCGATCGACCCGGCGAAACGCCTCCACCTCCCAGAAGTCACCGTCCCCGGGGACTTCTCCGCAGCGGCTCCGTTCATCGTCGCCGCGACGCTGCTCGCCGGCTCCGAGCTGACGATCCACGACGTCGGCCTCAATCCACGCCGAACCGGCCTCCTGGACGTGCTGGACCGCATGGGCGCGCGCGTCATCATCTTCAACCGCCGGAAGGCAGGCGGCGAGCTGATCGGAGACCTCGAGGTGCACTCCGCGGAGCTGACGGCAACGGACGTGACGGAGGAGGAGGTGCCCCGGCTCGTCGACGAGTTGCCGCTCTTCGCCCTGGCCGCCGGCGTCGCGCGCGGCGTCAGCCACGTGAGCGGAGCCGGTGAGCTCCGGCTCAAGGAGTCAGACCGCATCGAAACCGTGACGAAAGGCCTACGGACACTGGGCGTCCGCATCCAGTCGCGCGACGATGGCTTCGAGGTGAGAGGCATACCTGCACGTCCGAACGGCGGCCGGATGCCGTCCGATGGAGACCACCGCATCGCGATGCTCGGTGCGGTCGCCGGACTCGTTTCCCGCGCTGGAGTGGAGGTCGAGGGCGCCGATGCGGTGGCTATAAGCTTTCCCGGGTTTTTCGACCTCCTCGACTCGGTTTCCAAACGATGATCGTCGCCATTGACGGCCCCGCAGGGGCAGGGAAAAGCACGGTCGCGCGGCGACTCGCCGAGCGCCTCGGTTTCCGCTACCTCGACACGGGCGCCATGTACCGCGCGCTGACGTGGCTCGCGATGCAACGCGGCCTTCCGCTCGGAGACGGCGAGCCCCTCGGAGAGCTGGCCCGCGCGAACCCCGTCACCTTCGGCGACACCGGACGCGTCTCGATCGCCGGCACCGACGTCACCTCGTCCATCCGCGAATCGCGCATCGACCGCCAGGTCCCAGTGGTGGCGCGACACCCCGCCGTCCGAGCAGTGATGCGCGAGCGCCAGCGCGAGCTCGGCCAGCAGGGCAACGTCGTCATCGAAGGACGGGACATCGGCACGGTCGTCGCGCCCGACGCCGAGGTGAAGATCTATCTCAACGCCGACTCTGCAACGCGCGCAAGACGCCGCCAGGCGGAACGTCCGGACATCGGCGGCGACGCGCTCGCGACGGATCTCCGCCTCCGCGACGAGAGCGATGCGGTCCGCATGCAACCGGCTCCCGACGCGGAGCGGATCGACACAACCGGTCTCGAGGTCGACGACGTCGTGACCCGGATCGAGCAGCTCGTGCAAGAGCGGCTCGCAGCCTCGCAGCGATGAACCGCACGCAGATCGCCCAGCTGCTGGGGCGACCGTTCTTCGCCGGGGCGGTGCGGCTCGTCACGCCGCTGCGCGTGTACGGCCGGGACCGCATCCCTGCGAACGGGCCGGTCGTTCTCTGCTTCAACCACTTTTCGTGGCTCGATCCGTGGGCGATCGGCTCCCAGGTTCCGCGCACGCTGTACTACGTCGCCAAGCAGGAGGCCCACGACAATCCGATCATCGGGCCGTTGATCCGCACCTTCGGCACCATCCCGGTGCGCCGAGGTGAGTCCGACCGCGAAGCGGTCCGCATCATGCGCGAGATCGTGCACCGCGGAGACGCGCTCGGGATGTTCCCCGAAGGCACACGGCAGGAGCGCGAGCCGGGCACCGTCCTGCCCGGGGCCGCGATGATCGCCGTCCAGGAGGGCGCTCCCGTGGTCTGCGGCGCCATTCACGGCTCGCAGGACTGGCGCCTCGGCAACTTCCGCCCGGTTTCGGTCGCGTTCGGCGCGCCGTTCGATGTCAGCCACAATCCGCGCAACTCGAAGGGGTACCGCGCGGCGGCGGTTGAGATCCAGCGGGAGCTCCGGCGGCTGTGGGAGTTTCTCGTCACGACGCACGAGCAGGGCCGGCCACGCGTCGCGACCCCCCCGTCGTGACCGTCGCTCGCCTGCGGCTCGCTCCCGTGAGGGAAACCCCATGACTGGACCCGAGCAGGAGCCGCTGTACGGGACGGTCGCGATCGTCGGTTTCCCGAACGTCGGCAAGTCGACGCTCATCAACAGGCTCACCGGGTCGCGCGCGGCCGTCGTACACGAGACATCGGGCGTGACGCGCGATCGCAAGGAGCTGATCGGCGAGTGGAACGGGAAACGTTTCCTGCTCATCGACACGGGCGGTGTCGACATCGCCGACCAGTCGCCGCTGACGAAGTCGATCGTAGCGCAGGCGCAACAAGCGGTCGGCGAAGCCGATCTCGTCCTCTTCGTCGTCGACGCGAGTGCCGGAGTGACGCCGGGGGACGAGGAAGTAGCGGACATCCTTCGGCGCGCGCGCAAGCCCGTGTTGCTGATCGCGAACAAGATCGACGATCCGGAGCAGGAGAGCCTTGCGCTCGATCTGCACCGGCTCGGCCTCGGCGAGCCGCGGCCCGTCTCCGCGCTGCACGGCCACGGAAGCGGCGACCTCCTCGACGTGATCGTCGACCAGCTTCCCGGAACCGGGCGCGAGGAGACTCCCGACGATGCGATCCGCGTCGCGATCCTCGGGCGGCCGAATGTCGGCAAGTCCTCGCTGCTGAACGCGATCCTCGGCCACGACCGCGTGATCGTGTCGGAAACGCCGGGCACGACCCGAGATTCGATTGACACCGTCTTCCGACGCGGCGATCGCACGTTCGTTTTCGTCGACACTGCAGGCATCCGCCGCAAGCGCCGGCACCGCCAGGGCATCGAGTACTACTCGGAGCTGCGCGCACGCGAAGCGGCCCAGCGCGCAGACATTGCGCTCATCCTCGTCGACACCTCCGAAGGCCTCGTCGACCACGATCTCACCGTCGCCGATATCGCGCGCAAGGCGCAAGACTCGACGATCGTCGTCTTGTCGAAGTGGGACGCGACAACGCTCGGCATCGAAGACATCAGACCCGAGCTGGAGCGGCGGCTGCGCCAGCGTCCCCCGCACGTCGCCGTGTCCGCCAAGACCGGCCGTGGAATCGAGCGGCTGCTGGACGGGATCGAGAAGCTCTACGACAAACACACGGCGCGCGTCCCGACAGCCGAGCTCAACCGCTTCCTGGCAGAGCTCCGCGAGCGGCGCCAACCCCCGTCGCGAGAAGGCCGGAGCCTGAACCTGCTCTACGGGGCGCAGGTGTCCGCCCGACCGCCGCGCTTCCGGTTTTCCGTCAACGATCCGTCCCTGGTCACCCGCGACTACGGCTACTGGGTGGAGAACCAGCTGCGCGACCGCTTCGAGCTCGAAGGCGTCCCGGTCACGATCGACTTCGTTCCTCGCTGAGCGTCAGGATGTCGCGGTGAAGGTCGTTGTCGTGGGAGGTGGGTCGTGGGGAACCGCGTTTGCGCGCCTCCTGCGCGACCGCGGCCACGACGTCACGCTCGCCTGTCGCGACCCCGAGCAGGTGCGCGCCATCGAAGAGACGGGCCGCAACCCCCGCTACCTCACGACGGCGGACCTTCGTGGTGTCAAGGCGGCGACGGTCGAGGAGGCGCCGGTCGGCGAGGCGGATCTGGTCGTGCTGGCGGTTCCAAGTCGCGCATTCGCCGCGGTCGCGGAGGCATTACCGGGCAACGCGCCCGTGCTGATCCTGACGAAGGGCCTCGACCCGGCGACGGGAAACCGGTTGTCGACACGCGTGCCAGGCCGCCCGGTCGCGGTGCTGTCGGGGCCGAACATGGCGGAGGAGATCGCGCTGGGCCTGCCGTCGGCGACGGTGATTGCGAGCGAGGATCGCGAGCTCTCGGAGCGCCTGCAGGAGGCGATCAACTCCACGGTTTTCCGCGTTTACGTCAACGACGACCTGGTCGGCGTAGAGCTCTGCGCCGCCGCGAAGAACGTGATCGCGCTGGCAGCGGGCGGGGTGGACGGGCTGGGTCTCGGCGACAACGCCAAGGCGAGCCTGATCACGCGCGGCCTGGTCGAAATGGCGCGGCTCGGCGAGGCGTGCGGGGCGCAGCCCGAGACCTTTGCCGGCCTCGCCGGCATGGGTGACCTGAACGTCACCTGCTACTCGGGCTACGGGCGCAACCGCCGTGCGGGCGAGCTGATCGCGCGGGGCGCGACCGCAGACGAGGCCGCGGCCCAGATCGGCCAGGTCGTCGAAGGGCTCACGACTGCGCCGGTTCTCAGAGATCTCTCACATCGGGTCGGCGTCGAGCTTCCGATCACTGAGGGCGTGTGCCGCGTCCTGGGCGGCGAAAGCCTCAACGACCTGCTCGCCAGCCTGATGGGGCGCCAACCGACCAACGAGTGACGGCTACGATGGGGGTGATGCGTGCCGCCTTCGCAGCGCTCGCACTCGGCCTCCTGCTCGTGGCAACCGGCTGCGGCAGCAGCACTGCCGCAACCGGAACGTCCTCCTCCAGCAGGGACGCAGCGAGTCTCGTTCCGTCGAACGCACTCGCGTACGTCAGCGCGGACGCGAATCTCGACTCGCAGTCCTGGCAGGTCGTCGCCGACCTCTTCGGCCCGATCGGAACCGACGTCAACTACAAGCGCGACATCCAGCCCGCGCTCGGCGACCGGGTGAACCTGGCGGTGCTGGGCGTCAGTAACGGGAAGCCCGAGGCCGTCGCGATCGTGAAGCCGACAGATGAGACGAAGCTGAGCGCGCTCGCCAAGAAATTCGACCAGGGGAACGAGCATTACACCGTCGAGCAGATCGGCGGTTGGTCGGTCGTTGCAGATTCCGCGGCGGCGTTCCAGGCCGTACGCAACGCCGACGCGGGAAGCTCGCTCGCGGACAACGCCGATTTCAAGAGCGCCATGTCGCAGGTCGGCGACTCTGGGTTTGCCACGGCCTACGCGTCGGGGTCCGGAGCGGAGCAGTTGCCGGCAAAGCTGCGCGCGCTCGTACGGGTCGCAGGCTCGCCGCGCTGGGTCGCCGCCAGCATCACCGCGGACAAGAGCGCGCTTCACGTCGAGGCGCGCGCCGCCGGTGGGTCGACACCGGCGGCGTACAGGCCGGCGCTGCTCCACGACGTCCCCTCGGGTGCGATCCTCGCGGTCTCGTTCAAGGACGTGAATCAGCTGCTCGCACGGATCCAGTCCGAGCCCACACTCCGCGCATCGCTTCCACCGTTCGTCAGCGGTCTGCGCTCGCTCGGCGGCGAAGGCGTGCTGTATCTCCTACCCGGGACGCTGCTGCCGGTTGTCACGCTCGAAGTTCAGCCCGGTGATCCCGAGGCGGCGGCGACGTCCCTCCGAGCGCTCGCCGCGAAAGCCGCGAAGGTGCTGCCGCTCCGCGTCGAACGGCGCGGCAACAAGGTTCTGCTGACCAACGCGGCGGCCGGGGTCAGTCCCGGCAGCGGATCCCTCGTCGACGACCAGCCGTTCAAGGATGCGCTCGCCGCGGCCGATGTTCCGGCCGAGGTCACATGGTTGGCGTACGCAGACATTCAGCGGCTCACTCCGATCCTGCAAGCACTCGCTTCGCTGACGGGAAACGGCCAGCCCAGGCCGTCCGCGACCCTGAAGCTCGAGAAGTTCGGGACGCTCGTCGCGTTCGGCGCCACGAATTCAGGCTCGACGAGCAGACTCGAAGCCCGGCTCACGATCCGGTAGTGCGCAAGCTCGGCCTTCTTCTCGCCGCTCTCGCGGTCGTGCTCGCAGGCTGCGGCGGTACGACGAGCCCCAGCTCCGGCGCCGCCGGCATCGTGCCCGCCTCGGTGCCGCTGTTCGTCGCGATCGACTCCGACCTGGGCTCGTCGCAGTGGCAGACGGTGAACGAGCTCGCGAGCAAGTTCCCCGACAAGCAGAAGGCCATCGACTCGATCAAGGAGCAGCTGAGCAAGAAGGGGCTCGACTGGGAGCGTGACCTCAAGCCCGCGCTCGGCCCAGAGATGGACGTGGTCATGCTCGATTTCGCGCACCCGGACGAGACCGTGGCGCTGATGCAGCCGAAGGACGAGGGCGCGTTCGATCGCGCCGTGAAGAAGGGCAACGCCGGTGATTCCTCGAGCAAGCTCGTCTACGAGAAGTTTCACGGCTGGACCGTCATGTCCGACAAGCAAGCCGCGATCGACGCCTTCAAGCAGGCGAGCGACTCCGCGAAGCGCACGCTTTCGGAGGACAAGACTTTCTCGGCGGCGATGGGCAAGGCGGGTGACGGCATCCTCCGGGCGTACGTCAACGGCGCCCGGGTGATGGCCGCAGCGCGGAACCTCCTCGGCCCGGATGCCGGGCCCTACTTCAAGAAGCTCGGGACGCTCGACTGGCTGCTGATGACGCTGCGCGCGAAGTCCGACGGGATCGCGTGGGACACGACCGTCCACGGAACGCCGGGCGAGGCGTTCAAGAACGTCGCCGTTCACGCGTCCGACGGCAGCCTGCAGAAGCTCGTGCCGAAAGACGCGCTGCTCTATCTCGCATTCCACGGCTCGAAGGGGATGCTGGGCGGGCTCGGCGGCAACCCGATCCTGCAGCAGCCCGGCCTCAAAGGGCTCGGCGACGCACTCCAGCAGCTCGGGACGGTCTTGGAGGGCGAGAACGCGCTCTACGTCCGCGCGGCCGCTGCAGCCGACGTGCCCGAGGTCACCTTCATTGCGGCGCCCGAAGGCGGCGTCGACGGAGCGGCGGTCCTGGACCGCGTCCTCAACCGCTTCGCGAAGGAGCTCGGCGGGCGGCCACAACGGACGACGATCGCGGGCGTGCCCGTCCGAGTGATCGGCGCAGGACCGGTCGCGGTGCGGTACGCGAACGTCAACGGCAGGCTCGTCGTCACCGATCTCCCAGCGGGAATCGTCTTCGCGACGAACGGCGGCAACGCGCTGGCGGAGAGTCAGGAGTACCAGGACGCCGCCCAGAGCTCGGGCCTACCGGCAAGGCCGCAGGTCGTGCTCTACGTCGACATCCACAGCACGATCCCGGCGATCCGGCGGTTCGGCAGTGCGCGGATCCCGGCCGAGGTTGCGCGGAACCTGAAGCCCCTCCGCTCCGCCGTCGAATACGCCGTCAGCCGCTCGCACGAACTGCAAATCTCCTTCTTCTTACGCATCAAGTAGTCAGGCGTTCTGTGTAGCCTGTGGCCCCATGGTCGCCCGCGAGTTTCTCTTCACCTCGGAATCGGTCACCGAGGGGCACCCTGACAAGGTCGCAGACCAGATCTCGGACACGGTCCTCGATGCCGTGCTGGCGGAGGATCCTGAGGGGCGAGTCGCCTGTGAGACGCTGATCACCACCGGGCTCGTCGTCGTGGCCGGCGAGATCTCCACGGACATCTACGTCGACATTCCCAAGCTCGTGCGGGAACGGATCTCGGAGATCGGCTACACGCACTCGGAGTGGGGCTTCGACGCGACGACGTGCGGCGTCGTGGTGGCGATCGACGAGCAGTCGCCCGACATCGCGCAGGGCGTCGATACGTCGTACGAGGTGCAGCACGAGCCGGGTGACGACGATCCGCTCGACCAGATCGGCGCCGGCGACCAGGGGATGATGTTCGGCTACGCGTCGAACGAGACGAAGGAGCTGATGCCCCTTCCGATCATGCTGGCGCACAAGATTTGCAAGCGGCTCGCCGAGGTGCGCAAAGCGGGCGAGCTGCCCTACTTGCGGCCGGACGGCAAGGCGCAGGTGACGATTCGCTACGAGGTGGACGACGAGGGACGGCAGCGGCCTGTCGAGATCGAGCGCGTGCTCGTGTCGACACAGCACTCCGACGGGATCTCCTCGGAGGACCTGATCAAGCCCGACATCGTCGAGCGTGTGCTCCGCCCGATCCTGCCGGCGGACTTGTACGACGAGAAGCGCCTGATGGACGACCGGGACTTCGTGTTCGTGAACCCGACCGGGAAGTTCGTGCTCGGCGGCCCGATGGGGGATACCGGGCTCACGGGCCGGAAGATCATCGTGGACACCTACGGCGGCGCTGCGCGGCACGGCGGTGGTGCGTTCTCCGGCAAGGATCCGACGAAGGTCGACCGTTCGGCGGCGTATGCCGCCCGCTATGTCGCGAAGAACATCGTCGCGGCGGGACTGGCGGATCGCTGCGAGGTCAACGTTGCATACGCGATCGGCGTTGCGCACCCGGTCTCGATCGCGGTACAGACTTTCAACACGGAGCACATCCCGATCGACCAGCTCGAAGCGCTCGTGCGCGAGCACTTCGACCTGCGCCCGGCGGCGATCCTGCGCGACCTCGACCTGCGACGGCCGATCTTCACCAAGACCGCCGCGTACGGCCATTTCGGCCGCGAAGACCATGACTTCACCTGGGAGCGCACGGACGTCGCCGATGCGCTGCGCGAGGCGGCCGGGGTCGCCTCAGTGGCTCGGGTCTAGAAACCGAAGCGAGCGGACCTTCACGCCGAGGACGCGGCCGCCGAGCGGTGAGTTCGGTACGTCCACTCGTAGCTCGAGCGGCGCGCCTCCTGTCGGCACGGTGATCCTTCTCGGGGCGCCCACGCGGATCACGAACGTCCGCTTGTCGATCTCGACTCGGCGCGGAGGCGTGCCGCGCGGCACCCACAGCGTCACCTCGTAGCGACCGGCGCGTGTCGGCCACGAGCGGTAGCGGAGGTGCGTACCCGTCCAGCCGTCCGGTGCGAGCCCGCTGGCAAGCCACCAAACGTGCGCGCCTTGCGGAACGCGGTATGCGACGAGACCGTCGCGCGGGTGCGCCACCATCTGTCCTTCGAGACCGATCGAGGATCCTGAGACGTTGACGACCAGCGTCTGGGCTAGAGCCGTCGAGCCGCCGATCTCGAGCAGTCCATCAGAGCGGACGCGTGCGACGGAAACAGGGAACGGGTCGGGCGCCGGCGTGTCGAGGACGACGACGCCGCGAAGATCTCGATTCCAGCTCTCGAGGTATGTGCCGAGGAACGTGTTCCCATGCGGCAGAGCCAGGTAGCGCGCCGGGCCGAGGTTCGAGCGGTCCAGCCAATCTGGGGGCGACGCGCCGAAGGAGCGCGCCGACCAACCGGTGACCAGACGGTCGGTCGTGTAGGCGGCCGCGCCCGTCGCTACCGACAGAGCTATGCCGGCCAGTGCGAGCAGTGCGGCGACCCCGCGGTTGCGGAGCGGGAGTGCCAACACAAGTAGCGCGAGGGCGACCGGAGCAAGGGCGTACACGAGCGACGCGTTCGTCAGTCCGATCAGGTATGACGCGCGCGCGAATCCGGTGAGCGTCACCGAGTCGAAGAAGTACGCAGCCGTTCCGGTGAGCCCGGGCAGTGAGACCTGCGAGAGCGCGAGCGCTCCGAGGCACGTGACGGCGAGATAGGCGCGGCGCTTCGGTGCGCCACGCTCCGCATAGGAGAAGAACGCGAGGAACAGGAGCGGTGTGACGTAGAAGAGGTAGCGCTCGAGCGGCCGGTTCGCCTCACCGGCGCCGATCAATGCGGCCTGGCCGAGGAAGAGCATCGTGGACGCGACGGTGAGCGCCGCGACCGCGCGTTCGAACGGCCGGTTCGGGCGCGCAAGCATGAATCCCAATCCGAACAACGCTCCCGGCACGATCGTCAACCCGACTGAGTACGGGAGCAGGTAGGCATTCGTCAGGGCCCAGTGCGCGATCGCGCCGGGCCTGTAGCGGAGGTGCGTTGCTTGTCCGTACTGGCCCAACGCACCCGGGACGCCGACGACGACTGCAACCAGTCCGGCTGTAAGCGCGGCAGGGAGGACGTGACGCCGGTAGTCGCCGCGCGCGCAGAACGCAAGCGTCATCAGATACGCAAGCGGGAGCACGAGGAACTGCACCCGGGTCGCCACGGCGAGTGCGCACACAAGCGGCACGGCGATTGCCATCCGCGACGAGGGCTTGACGACGGCACGTGCGAGCACCGCGACGGCAAGCAGGAAGACCGGATACGCCAGCGCTTCCGACATGAGGTACGCGTGGTAGACGAAGGCCGGCACCGTCACTGCCGCGGCGGCTGTGAGGTAGGCGAATGACGGTCGGACCAGCTGCCGGGCGAGCCAATAGGCCGGGAAGACGGCGGCCGACATCACGGCGGCATTTACGAGCTTGGCCGCCGCGAAGGCGTCAGGCATCGATCCGATCAGCCACGCGGGCGCCTGGACGAGCGGAGCGAGTGGCGCAGGGAAGAAGAAGTGTTCGCCGCGAATCGCGAGGCCGTGCCCCGCCGCGATCGCCTGCGAGAGTTTCGCGTACAGGAGCTCGTCGTTGAACACGGTCGGCGTCGCGTGTCCGCGCGACTGGAGGAAGTGGTATGCGGTCGCGGCAACGAAGATCAGCGGCAACGCGAGCGACTGCGCGAGCGCGCGAGGGAACGCAACGGCCCCGGCCGCAGTCTGAGCAGGCGTCGTGGGAACGGCGCTCATTGAGTCTGTATCGGCTCTCGCGAGTGGAGCCGTTAGGCCGGCCTCTCCGGCCGGCCGTCACTATGCTCGCCCCGTGGCGGGAATTGCGGTCGGCCTCGTCGGCCACGGGTCGTGGGGCAGGCACATCCTGCGAGACCTGGTCGCGCTCGGATGTTCGGTGAGCGTGGTCACGCGCGACGAGGGCCGTCAGGCGGCGGCTTTCGAGACCGGCGCAGCGAGCGTCGTCGGGCACCTCGACGAGCTTCCGGACGGGGTCCGCGGGATCGTGGTCGCGACGCCGATCACCACGCACGCGGAGGTCGTTGACGCGCTCCTTCCGCGTCAGGTGCCGCTCTTTGTCGAGAAGCCGCTCACGGGCGATGCGGTCTCAGCTGCACGTCTGGCCGAGCTCGCCCAGGACCGGCTCTTCATCATGGACAAGTGGCGTTACCACCCCGGCGTCGAGCTGCTCGGCGACATCGCGCGCTCCCAGGAGCTCGGGGCCGTCGCTGGGTTGCGAACGGTTCGCGTCGGCTGGGGGAACTCGCATTTGGACATCGATGGCGTCTGGGTGCTCGTACCTCACGAGCTGTCCATCGCGCTCGAGGTCCTGGGGACGATTCCCGAACCTCGCGGCGCAACCGGCGAAGCCCTGAACGGAGCGACCACGGGCCTCGTCGGCCTCCTCGGCGACGACCCGTGGTTCACGCTCGAGGTGTCGACCGCGCATCCGGTTCGTAGGCGCGAGATCCGGCTTGTGTGCGTCGAGGGGGTCGCAATGCTCACGGATCCCTATGCGGATCACGTTCTGGTGACCCGCGGCGAGTCGGTGACGCGTGAGGAGGAGAAGCGGCCGATCTCCACCGAGCTGCCGTTGCTCCGAGAGCTGCGGGCCTTCATCGAGCACCTCGAGGGAGGACCGCCGCCGCGTAGCAGCGCAGCAGAGGGCGCTGCAGAGGTCGCAGCAGTCGCGCGGCTACGAGAGTTAGCGGGGCTCGACGCGTGAGTCTGGCAGCCACCGTCATCATCCCGACGCACGACCACGGTCCGACGTTGCGCATCTCGGTGGCAACCGCGCTCGCCCAGACCGTCGAAGACATCGAGGTCTTCGTCATCGGCGACGGCGTTCCGGAACTGACACGAGAGATCGTCGGCGAGTTCATGAACGCGGACGAGCGTGTTCGTTTCTTCGACCACGCGAAAGGCCCGCGGCACGGCGAGAGCTACCGAGACGAGGCGCTCGAGGAGGCTCGCGGCGAGATTGTCTGCTACCTGTCCGACGACGACATCTGGTTTCCCGAGCACGTGGAGACGATGAGGGATCTGCTCGCGGACGCAGACTTCGCCGCCACGCTCCCGGTGCGCTTCAAGGCAGATGGACAGATCGTGACGTGGCCCACCGATATCGCCCTGCGCTCGTCGCAGCGACGGATGCTCGCAGGCGGCAACTACGTGCCGCTCTCGAACGCGGCCCACACCCTCGCCGCGTACAGGCGGCTTCCGCAGGGCTGGTCGACGGCGCCTCCCGGGATCGCGACGGACCTCTTCATGTGGCAGAAGTTCCTGCGACTGCCGGGCGTGCGGCTGCGGAGCGGCACGCGGCCGACAGAGCTCCACTTCCCGACGCAGCAGCGGTCCGACTGGTCGCTCGACGAACGCGTCGCCGAGCTCGAGGAATGGGCTCGCAAAGCCGCCGACCCGGCTTGGCGGAAGGAGTTCCTCGGCGTCGTCCTCGACGAGGTCGTGCGCCACGGAGCGGAGCTGGATGCTGCGGCGCTCGCCGTCTACGCGTCGCGAACGTGGCGCTTCAAGGAGCGCTTGCTACGGGTACCGATCCTTGGAACGGCGGCGAGGGCGCTAGCTGCTCGAGGAGCTCGGCGAGAGACTGGGCAGTAGCGTCGCGGTCGGAGATGAGCGTCGGCTCGGCCGGCCAGTCGAGCTCGAGGTCAGGATCCGCCCAGTGGCAGGCGAGCTCGTCGGCGACGTTCCAGTACTCGCTGACGGCGTAGAGGTGGAGCGACGGTGCGTGAAAGAAGAAGCCGTGTGCCACACCGTGTGGGATCACGAGCGCGAACGGGTCGTCACCGTCCACCTTGACCATCGCGCTCACAGCCTCGGTGGGCGAGCCCGCTCGAAGATCGCGCAGCCCGATGCTGGCCTTTCCCGTGAGCACGATCAGGTAGTCGTCGTGCTTGATGTGCACGTGGACGCCGCGCAGCGTCCCCGCCTGCGACTGAACGGCGTTCCACTGCACCGGGGAGAGGTTGACGTCCCACTCGCTACGAAAGACCTCCGTGAAGGATCCGCGCGCGTCGCGATTCATCGTCAGCGGCCGGATCGTGACTCCCGCAGGAAGCATCATCGTCACCCCGGGCGCACGAAGAGACCGGCGGCGGCCTTCTCGCCGATCGCCCGCTCCTCGCCGTTCAGGCGAACCGTGACCTGGCCGGCGGCGGGTTGCGTCTCGCGCACCTCGAGCTCGCGGCCGGGGACCAGGTCTTCGTCGTAGAACCAGTGCAGCAGCTCCCCATCGTGCTCCGCGAGTCGGACGATCGTCGCCCGAGTCCCCGCTGCGAGATCCGAAAGGGGCGCGAGTTCCTGGTTTT
Source organism: Gaiellaceae bacterium (assembly GCA_041493175.1). Classification (GTDB taxonomy): domain Bacteria; phylum Actinomycetota; class Thermoleophilia; order Gaiellales; family Gaiellaceae; genus 3-1-20CM-4-69-9. Next base: position 16,602 of record JBGPYI010000009.1, read on the forward strand.
CGGCTTGCTCGAAATCCGGATCGATGGGCCAGCCGTGCGGGCAGCGGTCCGGGTGGCCGAGCTTCTCCTCGATTCGCTGCACCATGTCGTCGGTGAACGTGTCCCCGAGCAGATCGGCCTGCACGTGCGCTTCGGCGGCGGTGTAGCCCATGAAGTCCGTGAGCAACCGCTCGATGATCCGGTGTTTGCGGACGACACGTTCCGCACGCTTGCGCCCTTTCCCGGTCAGCAACGCCTCTTTGTGCTCGCCGCGCTCGATCAGTTCTTCGCCCTCGAGCCGCTTCAGCATTTCGCCGGCCGACGCACGCGAGACGCCGAGCATCTCCGCAACGCGCGACGCCAGCGTGGGCGACCCAGTGCCGAGCGGCCGGTACTCGCCGATCGGGAAGGCGAGGAAATAGATCGTCTCGAGGTACTCGTCGACTGAATGTCCCTGTGCCATTCCGCGGATCGTAGCCTGTAAGGTGACCCTTACATGAGCACCGTCCAGACCCTCGTGCTCGGCGCGATCGCCGGCCTGACGATCTTCCTCGGCCTGCCGCTCGGCCGCATGCAGAACGTCAGCGCCGCGACGAAGGCGTTCCTCGCCGCGACCGCGACCGGCATCCTGATCTTCCTGTTCTGGGACGTCATGAGCCAGGCCGTCGGGCCGATCGAGCTGGCTCTCGAGGAAGGCCGGGACGGTCGGTTCGGGTGGCTCGCGTTCCTGCTCACCGCCGGCTTCTTCACCGGTCTGATGAGCCTCGTCTACTACGACACCTGGATGAAACGCCGCCGCCGCCGCGCCTTCCTCGGGCCGGGCGCCGCGTCCACTGCCGAGTTCGAGCACGACCATCACTTCACCGGCATGTCGCCGGCGCGTTGGCTCGCGATCTTCATCGCGACGGGTATCGGTCTCCACAACTTCTCCGAAGGCCTGGCGATCGGACAGTCGGCCGCCTCCGATCAGATCAGCCTCGCGATCGTGCTGATCATCGGCTTCGGGCTGCACAACGCAACGGAAGGGCTCGGGATCTGCGCGCCGCTCGCCGGCGACAAGGAGCGGCCGAGCTGGGGCTTCCTCGGCCTGCTCGGCCTGATCGGCGGCGCCCCGACCTTTTTCGGCACCCTTGTCGGACAGTTCTGGGTGAGCGAGGCCGTCTCGATCCTGTTCTTCGCACTCGCCGCAGGAGCGATCCTCTATGTCGTGATGGAGCTCCTGAACGTCGGCCGCGTCCTCGCCTCGAAGACGCTCGTCACGTGGGGCGTCCTGCTCGGCCTCTTCCTCGGCTTCGGCACCGACTTCATCCTCGTAGCCGCCGGGGTCTAGCGTCACTAGCGTCACACCCCGGCTCTAGGCTGGGTTAGTGCCCCTGCCAGCAATGCCCGCCGGCTTCTGGCCCGCGATCACGCGGCGCCAGAGTCCACCCTCGCCCTTAGCAAGGCTGTCCAGCCTTGCTGCGGTTGAGTGCGGCCTCTGGCTTGGTGCTCGCGAACCAGAAGCTCAGCAGCATCACTGGCAGGGGCACTAGTGACCCGCTATGCCTCGGTCTATCCACTCGTAACGGCACGCGCGCTCGCGCGTGAGTTCACCTACGAGGTGCCGGACGGGGTCGGCCCGGGCGCCGTCGTCGAGGTTCGCTTCGGTAACGCGAAGCGACGGGGTGTCGTGACGCAGGTCGACGTCGCGCCGCCGGACGGCATCGAGACCTCGCCTGTCGAGCGCGTCGTCGAAGAGCTGCCGCGGCCGCTCGTCGAGCTGGCGCTCTGGATTGCGGAGTACTACGGCTCGACGCCTGGACGCGCACTTGCGCTTGTCGCGCCCGTGCAGCGGAAGGCCCGGGGCGAGCGGCCGCAGCCCGCAGAACGCGACTCGCTGCCGGGCGAGGCCGAGCCGGCCGAGCTCAGCGCCTCACAGCGGGCGGCGCTCGACCGCATCGTCGGCGCACTCGACGCGGAGGAGAGCGCCAACTTCCTCCTCTACGGTGCAACGGGCAGCGGGAAGACCGAGGTCTACCTGCAGGCCTGCGCCGCTGCGCTCGAGCGCGGGCGTAGCGCGATCGTGCTCGTCCCGGAGATCGCCCTCACGCCGCAGACGGTCGGTCGTTTCCGCGCGCGCTTCGGCGAGCGCATCGCGGTCCTCCATTCCTCGCTGAGCGAAGCGGAGCGGCGCGACGAGCGCGCGCGCATCGCGAGCGGTGACGCGCCGATCGTCGTCGGCGCGCGCTCCGCAGTGTTCGCCCCCGTGCCGCGGCTCGGCGTCATCTGCGTGGACGAGGAGCACGACGCGTCCTACAAGCAGGAGTCGGATCCGCGTTACGACGCGCGCACCGTGGCGGCGAAGCGTGCTGTGCTCGAGAGCGCCGTCGCGGTTTTCGGCAGCGCGACCCCGCGCCCCGAGAGCTGGGGGAAGCTCGAGCGGCTCGATCTCGGCGGGCGGCTCTCCGGTCCGCTGCCGCCGGTGCGTGTCGTCGACCTCCGCCGCGAAGCCGGCTACCCGCTCTCCGCACCGCTGCTCGCGGAGCTCGGAGCGATCGAGGAGCACGGCGGCAAGGCGATCCTGCTGCTCAACCGCCGCGGTGTCGCGCCCGCGCTGCACTGCCGTGCGTGCGGGCTGACCTTGCGCTGCGTCAACTGCGACGTCGCGCTTGTCCTGCACGGCGACGGCCTTCTGCGCTGCCATCACTGCGGCCACACGGAGCCAAAGCCGGAGACGTGTCCCGCCTGCAGCTCCACCGAGCTCGCGCGGCTCGGTGCGGGCACACAGAAGCTCGAGCGCGAGCTCGAAGCGAAGTTGCCTGAGCTGGAACGGATCCGGCTCGACGCCGATGCTGTCGAGAAGC